>DKAX01000082.1 GCA_002450975.1 Proteobacteria bacterium UBA6915 | reverse complement strand
CACCATTGGCTGAAAGAGGTGGTGTTTTCCGCAAACTAGGTAGGCTCTGGTCCACAGTGCCGATTAAAGTCCTTCCGGGACCAGCAGGTCTTTTTACGTGTCTACCATGAGCGGTTATGGAGTATTGTTTTTCTAATATATTGATTGTTAAACATTTATTGCTCCAGGTTGATCGATTAGTAATACCTATCGATTTGGTAGAATCAAACGATTTCAAAAATAACTCAACGGTCTCGATAATCTCTCCGTGGGTGGACTTCCACCCATTGTCTTCAGATCCGGGGAGTGACTATGAGCAAGCAGCATTACGATTTGATCGCCATCGGCGGTGGCAGCGGCGGTCTGGCCGTGGCCGAGGTGGCGGCACAACTGGGCAAAAAGGTGGCTGTTATCGAGTCGCACCGCCTGGGCGGTACCTGCGTCAATAACGGCTGCGTACCCAAGAAGGTGATGTGGTACGCGGCGAATCTGGCCCATGCCGTTGATAGTGCCGGCGACTTTGGCATAACGGTTACCCGTGGTGCTACCGACTGGCAAAAGCTGGTGGCTGGGCGCGAGAACTATATCAAGAACATCAACCACTATTGGGATGGCTATGTCGAACAGAGCCGTATCGATCGCATCGACGGCCACGCCCGTTTTATCGATGCACACACGGTCGAGGTCAATGGTGTGCACTACAGCGCACAACACATCGTCATCGCTACCGGTGGTCAGCCTATTGTGCCGCCAGTGCCCGGCGCTGAACTGGGCATTACCTCCGATGGCTTTTTTCAGTTAACAGATCAGCCCAAACGCGTCGCCGTGATTGGTGGCGGCTATATCGGCGTGGAGTTGAGCGGTGTGCTGCGTGCGCTGGGGTCGAGTGTGACGCTGGTGGCCCTGGAGGAACGCTTGATGGCCCGCTTCGATCCTATGATCAGCGCGGTGTTGACGCAAGAGATGGAAAAGCAAGGTATCCGGTTACACACCCATTTCCAGGTCACTTCCCTGGCACGTTCCGCAAACGGACTGCAGGTCCACGGCAACGAGGGGCGCATATTGGACGGCTTTGACACAGTGATCTGGGCGGTGGGCAGAAGGCCTAATACCGCAGGCCTCAATCTCGAGGTAGCCGGTGTCGAGGTCATGGCTAACGGCGTGATTCCGGCGGATGAGTTTGAAAACACCAACGTAGCGGGTATCTATGCCATCGGCGACATCACCGGCAAGATGGCATTGACCCCCGTGGCCATCGCCGCCGGGCGCAAGCTCGCACGCCGTTTATTCAACGGCGAACACCAGGCCCGCGTCGATTACGACAATATCCCCAGCGTGGTCTTTTCGCACCCGCCCATCGGCACTATCGGCCTGACCGAGACCGAGGCGCGTTCGCGTTATGGCGATCAGGTTATTATCTATAAGAGTGAATACACGCCCATGCGCCACGCCTTGTCGCAGCATGGAACCACCACCGCTATGAAGCTGGTGTGCGTCGGCCCGCAGGAGAAGGTGGTGGGTATCCATATGATAGGCGACAATGTAGACGAGATGCTGCAAGGGTTTGCAGTAGCTGTGAAGATGGGCGCTACCAAGGCCGATTTTGATAACACCATGGCCATCCACCCCACCAGCAGCGAGGAGTTGGTGACGTTGAAGAATCCTTTTGTTGAAATAGCTCACACAACACCTCATTAGTTTCGGTAGTTTTGACGCCGCTCTGCCAGCGGTGGTGGGAATGGTGCCCACTACCGCCAATTTATCTGTTGCCTCCCTTGACTTGGTAACAAGTTTATCGATATAAAGCGCTATGCGCAGAATACTACCTTTTCTGTTGACCGGCTTCCTGTTGTTGACGCAGGTGGGGCTGGTGTTACACGGCTACCAGGATCACAGCACCAACGAAGTCTGCGATCTGTGTCTGGCCGGAAGTCAGCACAATGATGTGCTGGTTTCTGCGTTGCCGCATGTGTTGATTGCCTCGGTCAGTCTACCTCGGCAGGAAATCCTCCCCGATACCCATCTGGAACTCACGCAGCGTCGTTACACCATTCGCGCCCCACCGCTTTCTCTCTGATCGACATTTTTTCCGTTATCCCTATTTGTCTAAGACCTGCGTGCTTTAACCACGCGTTGTGTCCTGTATTGGAGAGAGCGATGAATTTCAGTAATGCAATGTGTTGCACACTGTTGTCGGGTGTTGTCTGTTTACCCGCAATGGCCGCCAACGGCACCAATTTTAATCCCGATATCAGTCTGATTATTGATGGGCGCTTCAGTGCCTTTGAAAACGGCAGCGACTATGAGTTGCCCGGTTTTATGTTGGGCGGCGAGGCCGGGCGCGGCAAACGTGGTCTTGCCATCGGGCACAATGAACTGGCCATGAGCGCCAATATCGATGACCGTTTCTTCGGCAAGTTCACCAGCGCCGTCGCCGACCACGAAGGCGAGACTGTCGTTGAATTGGAAGAGGCCTATATCGAGACCTTGGGGTTGGGCTATGGATTGACCGTCAAGGCGGGGCGATTTTTGTCTGCCCTCGGCTATTTGAATAGTCAACACGGTCATGTCTGGGATTTCACCGATGCACCTTTGGTCTACCAAGGGTTGTTTGGCAATCAATTGATCGACGACGGACTGCAAATAAGCTGGTTGGCGCCTGTTGATGGGTATTTTAAGTTGGGCGCAGAGGTCGGTCGTGGTGAACGCTTTCCCGCCGGTGGCGCCGCGAATGATGGCATGGGTAGCCGCGCACTTTTCGCCAAACTGGGTGGCGACATTGGCGTCAGCCAAAGTTGGCAACTGGGGATTGCGCAGTGGCGTGCCTCCGTGGAGGGACGCGCCGCCGGCGCCCATAGTCATGGCGGCGTCGCCACGGAGATACCGAGCTATTTCGGTGACAGCGTAGTCAACACCATCGATTTTGTCTGGAAGTGGGCCCCTGGCGGTAATAGCGCCTATCGCTCAATAAAATTGCAGGCGGAGTATCTGCAACGTGAAGAGGATGGGCGAGTCGATATGTTGGGTAGTGATCCTCCGGAATCATCCAGTTATCAAGGGCGACAAAGCGGTTGGTATATGCAACTGGTTTACCAGTTTATACCCCGTTGGCGCGTTGCTGTTCGTTACGATCAACTGTTGGCCGATAACAGCGGCAGTGATGCAGCGGTTTTGTCGGAGGCCGGGTTGGATGATGAAGGTGTGTTGCCACAGCGCTCGACCGTTATGCTGGACTACTCACGCAGCGAATACAGCCGCCTGCGTTTGCAGTACGCCGTGGACAATTCATACGAGGATGCTGACCGTATTATTTTTTTGCAATACATCATGAGCCTGGGCGCCCATGGCGCACATCAATATTGAGGTGTCTGCCATGATGAAAAACATTTCACTATGGTTTGTTTTGGGGTTGATGGTCAGCGCTCCGGCGGCGGCCGCTATGAATGTCTTTTCCTGTGAACCCGAGTGGGCGGAGCTTGTTCGGGAATTGGGCGGAGACAAGGTCAGTGTCACTTCCGCCACCACGGCACTCCAGGATCCTCACCGCGTAGAGGCACGACCGAGCCTGATTGCCAAGGTGCGTAAGGCCGATCTTGTGATCTGTAGCGGTGCGGAATTGGAAGTGGGTTGGTTGCCTATGTTGCTGCGGCAGGCTGGCAACGGCGCGGTAATGCCAGGCCGCGATGGATATATCGAGGTTGCCACGCTGGTCGACCGACTGGATATTCCAAAGACACTTGATCGCAGTGACGGTGATGTGCATGCCTCGGGCAATCCCCACGTGCACCTTGACCCGCGCAATATCTTGGCAATAAGTCATGTCGTGATGCGGCGCCTGGTGATGCTCGATAGTGCGAATGCAGTTTTTTATCAGCAACGCCAGCGCGATTTTGCCGAACGTTGGCAGCAGGCGATTCTTCGTTGGCAACTACAGGGGGCGCAGCTTAAGGGGGTGCGTGTGGTTGTGCACCACCAGGATTGGGCCTATTTATTCCAATGGTTGGGTGTTGAGATTGCCGGTACTTTGGAACCTAAGCCGGGTTTGCCAACTACGGCGGGTCATGTGGTCGAATTGAAAAATACCCTGGCCAAGTCACCGGCGCGGATGATTGTTCATGCCGCATATCAGAGTGACCGTGCTGCGCAACGAATGTCTCAGCTTAGCGGAATCCCCGTTGTGGTGTTGCCCTATACGGTCGGCGGTGATGACAAAAGCGTGGATTTGTTTACCTTGTTTGATGTTACCTTGCAGCGTTTGACAGGAGACAGCCGATGAATTGGGCCGCGCTCGATCTGACTATCCTGGGGCCTGCGCTTCTGGCCGGTTTCCTGGTGGTGGCGACGCACGTGCCTCTGGGTAGACGCGTACTGGAACGAGGAATTATCTTTCTCGATCTGGCGGTAGCACAGGTGGCGGGTCTTGGAATCATTGCCGCCTACAGTTTTGATTGGCAACCGGGTGGCTGGCAGGTGCAGATTGTGGCATTGAGTGCAGCGATCTTGAGTGTCTTGTTTCTGAACTACAGTGAAAAGCGCTGGCCGCAAATCCAGGAGGCCTTGATCGGTTCATTGTTCGTATTGGCTTCCAGCGGCGGCATACTCTTGTTAAGCAGTAATCCACACGGTGGCGAACATCTTAAGGAACTGCTGGTTGGGCAGATCCTTTGGGTTAACTATATTCAATTGGTTCCGGTGGTATTGCTATATACGGTGATACTCGGTCTCTGGTTTGGTCTGCAACAGCGCAGATCCTCTCTGCTATTTTATCTGCTGTTTGCCCTGGCCATTACTACGTCAGTACAACTGGTGGGAATCTATCTGGTATTCGCCACCTTGATTCTGCCGGCACTCGCAACCAGGCGACGTGGACGGCAGGGATTGTACTATGGCTACGTCATCGGCGCAGTCGGGTACTTACTGGGTTTGATCCTGGCGGCGGTTTGGGATCTTCCCGCTGGACCTATGATTGTTTATATGCTGGCGCTATGTTCACTCATCGGTGGTTTGTACAGGGCAGGGAAAAACTTCCCTAGGGGTACGTCAGCGGATTTGCCAGGCTCGACAAAGAAATGAATCAGAAAGCCTGCCGGAAGAGCACCGGCGGGCGATGGATGCAACTCGTTAGAGGGCATTTTAGTTATTGCTACGCCAGTCCAGGGTATGCATTGACTGGTAAAGACGTAGGAATTAACTGCAAACGGATATCCTGTCTGTGGGTGACTTTGGGTGAATACTGGCCTTGTCTGGTTGAATGATACGGTGCTTTATCGCCGGCTAATCCCTTTGGTTTTACCGAGAATATTGTCTGAGTTTACATCTTGTGACAATCGGCCGGATAAATCGGCAGGGTTTCATGATTTTTCCCATCGCTCCACCTTTATTTACAGTTACAGTCTCAAATACTGAGCCAGTAATTCGATAATTGGTTAACACTGTCGTTCCCGTGGAGTTTTCTATTGCCCACGCGGAACCCTACTGAAACTGATATAAATCACTGCGCGAAGCAAAGGATGACCATGTTAGCCCGGATCATGGAAGTGCAAGATTGGGAGGTAAATCAGGTTTTACTCGATGCCTTCCCGGCAGGTTTGGTTGTCTGTAATGGTGACGGGACAATCACGCATGTCAACGGCGAGTTGTGTGCCATGTTAGGCTATGTGCAGTCCGATCTGGTCGGAAAACGCATCGAGGTGTTGATCCCTGAAGATGAGCGCGCCGAACATGTCGGTCTCCTTGCGGGATTTATGCGCAAACCGGAAAAACGCACGATGGGGTCGGGGCGCGATTTGTTTGCCCGCCGTCGCGATGGATCGACCTTTCCGGTGGAGATAGGATTGAATCCCGTCAAGAGTTCGACCGGTTTGCAGGTGATCGCCTCGGTTGTTGATCTGACCGCGCGGCAGGAGATGCAAAACAATTTCCGCAGTATCGTTGAGGCCGCCCCGGTGGGCATGATGATCGTCGACGATCAAGGGCTGATCAAACAGTGCAATAGACTGTTGCTGGATACATTCGGATACCAATCCCATGAGTTGCTGGGCCAGCCGATGGAGATCCTGTTGCCGGAGCGTCACCGTAAAAACCACCTTGGCCACCGGGAGAACTATCTGCGTAGTCCAGGCACCCGTGCCATGGGAATCGATATGGACCTGACCGGTTTGCACCAATCGGGCAGCGAGTTTCCGGTGGAGATCGGTTTGAATCCTATGCCAGGCCCGTCGGGTATGCGCATCGTCGCTACCATCAACGACATTACCGAACGCAAGAAGGCGGAGCTGCGTCTCAAGCAGCTCAATGCCGATCTGGACGGGTTTACCTATGTCGCCTCACACGATTTGAAATCGCCGCTGCGCGGCATCGCCAGTCTGGTGGAATGGATCGAAGAGGACCTGGGGACCGACATATCCGAGGAGGTAAAAAATAATATAGATCGCATACACCTGCGCGTTCAGCGCATGGAAAAGCTGGTGGAGGATCTGTTGACCTATGCCCGCTCCGGACGTTCGCAGCGTGACTACACTACCATCAATTTGAAAGCCATGCTGGATGACGTAGTGCAGTTCCTCGATCCACCGCAGGGTTTTGCGATTACCTTTGAAGGCTACCTGGACAATATCCACTCTTCGCGCACGCCGTTGGAAACGGTGTTACGCAATTTGATCAGCAACGCCATAAAACACCACGACAGGCCAGAGGGCGAGATCAAGGTCACCGTGACCCCGCAAGGCTCATTCTGTCTCTTCGAGATCAGGGACGACGGCCCGGGCATTCCCCCTGCGGCCCACGGACGGATATTCAAACTGTTTCAAGCGCTGTCGGAAAAAGATGGTACACGCTCGGGTATAGGGCTGGCGGTGTGCAGGCGTTTTGTCGAGGCCCACGGCGGCACCATCGAGGTGGAGTCGCACGGTGAGTCGCGAGGGACGTGTTTCAAGTTCTCTTGGCCGCGTTTTCAAAGGAGCGATCTCAATGAGTGATAATAATGAATTGACGGTGTTTCTGGTCGATGATGATGACGTCGCCTGCGAGGCGGTTGTTCGCAGTTTCAAGAAACACAGCATACCCTTTCCCGTGGTCACTGCGAAAGACGGGGTAGAGGCCTTGGAGGTGTTGCGTGGCAAACACCCTAGCAAGCGATTTACCGGCCCCATAGTCATTCTGCTGGACCTGAATATGCCACGCATGGACGGCTTCGAGTTTTTGCAGGAGTTGCGTTCCGATCCCGAACTCTCTTCCAACGTGGTGTTTATTCTGACTACCTCAAACGATGACAACGACCGTACCCGAGCCTATTCCGAACACATCGCCGGTTATATGGTCAAGTCGTCCGTCGGGCCGCAGTTCAGCCGCCTGGCTAATCTGTTAAGCCACTACAAGGCCTCGGTGACCCTGCCCGCGGTCAAGAGTGCGTGATGACTGCAAAGCAACAGACTATCTCCTCTAACAAGCCGGAGCGTACACTGCCACCGGTTCAGGAGGGGCTGTTGCACGCGGGCGGTGCCAGTGTAAAACCGCAATTTGACCACCGGGATGAGAATGAGGCGCCGGAGAAGTTAGGCCGCAATGGGAGTTCCTCCGCCCGTTTGCTGGTGGTGGATGACGATGACGTCGATCGAGAAAGGATCAGCCGCTATATAAAAAAATTTAAACTACCGGTTGTTATCCTGGATGCCACTAATGGCTCTGATGCCATCAAGCAGATTGCCACAGAGCACATTGATCTGATCCTGCTGGACTATCAGTTGGGCGATATGACCGGTGCCCAGGTGTTGGGTGAGTTGCAACGGCGCGAACAGGGTACCATACCGACGATCATGGTCACCGGCATGGGTGATGAGAACACCGCCATCGAGGCCATGCGCCTGGGGGTTGTCGACTACCTGCCCAAGAAAGAGCTCAATGCAGAGACGCTGATCAGCGTGTTGACCGCGGCACTCAAGTCGGTAGACCTGGAAAAACGTCTGCAGGAGTCTCAGGAAAATCTCAGGCGTATGAGTCTGTATGATTCCCTGACGGGACTGCCTAACCGCAATCTGTTCTTCGATCGCCTGGATCAGTCGATCCTGTCAGGGCAGAGAAAGGGTTCGGAGTTTTCCGTATTGATGATAGACCTGAACCTGTTTAAGGGCGTCAACGATTCACTGGGACATGCCGCTGGGGATTATGTGCTGAAGGTGGTCGGCGAACGCCTGCAGTCCGTCGCCCGCAAGAGCGACACCATGGCCAGACTGGGCGGCGACGAATTTGCCTGCATACTGCACGATATTAAACAGCGCGAGGATATTGTCCTATGTGTGGACAAAATCATCGCCTCCATCTCTCAACCCATCGCCATCGGTGAAAATGTGGTGCAGGTGGGGGCGTCCATCGGCGTCGCCCAATATCCGCTCCATGGCTCCGACCAGACGACACTTTTGTCCAACGCCGATTTTTGCATGTACAAGGCCAAGGAGTCACACAAACACTACGAAATCTATGGCCCCGCCGACGCACAGGCAACGGAGAAGTTGCCCGCCAGCCAGGACCTGATCAAGGCACTCAATGAAAAAGAGCTTTTTCTCGAGTATCAACCCAAGGTGAGTTTGAACAGTGGTGCGTGTATCGGTGCGGAGGTGTTGTTGCGCTGGAAAAGTCCGAAGTTCGGCCTGGTGATGCCGGATGGTTTTATCGCCTTGGCGGAACGCAGTAATCTGATCGAGAGTCTGACCCACTCAGCGGTGAAAACGGCCCTTGAGCAGATGTCAGTTTGGTGGGATCAGAAACTTACTGTGCCGCTGGCGTTCAATATTTCAGCCAAGTTGCTCGATAATAAGATTCTGCACATATGGTTAAAAGATCTTGTCTCATCTTATTCGATTGATCCCAGGCACATAACCCTGGAAATTACCGAGACGGCGCTGGCCTCCTGTAGCCAAACTGCCAGTACTGTTCTGCGCGAATTGATCGACAGTGGGTTCAGAGTCAGCATTGACGATTTTGGCAGCGGCTTTACTTCCTTTAAGGCGGTAAACAGTTTCGATATCGCTGAGATCAAGATTGACAAATACTTTGTTGATTCGGTAGAAACAGATGAACGCGTAGAGGCGATTGTTCACTCCGTGGTATCACTGGCCAGGCGCCTGGGAATATTTGCCGTCGCCGAGGGGGTCGAGACTGCAGGGCAACTGGAGAAATTGCGCGAGTTGGGTTGCGATGTGGTACAGGGATATACATTGGCAAGACCTATGCGTGCAGATGATTTGCAGGACTGGCTGAAAACGTTCCAAACGAAAATAGAGTGAGGCCTCTGATTAATTAAATCAGACGGATGATGGCTATCGGTAAGTTCGGCCTCCGTGCCCGGTTCGGCTATAATAATCTCATCCCTGAATTAGTCCCGCATTTCCCTGTCACACATATACCTACGCGAGGCGCAAAGAGGCATTGAAGTCAACCTTTGTCCTGGCACCCTTTCAGATTCACATAGACGCTGAAGTACAGGTGCTGGGGCCTATCCGTTCGGCAACGGAGTGGACAAGCATTATTTTTGTAAGCGCTGCGGTATCTATCAGATTCACGACACCGTGCGCTAGCCCGGCCACTATGGGTTATATCGAAGAACTGGATACCCTGGAGCTGGCATATACTTTGTTTGATGGTAAAAGTCTGAAGTCTACGGTGCGGCCAGGCATCGCCATTAACCAATCATTCGATTTCGTTTGCTCAATCCACTAAACTTTGTTCAGTCCTCTGCCAGGATACCGAATTGTGGTTACCATCAACGTCCCCTTGCGCGGTCCCTTGTATCGCGGTGAACGCCGTCTGCGCATGGCCCTGGTGGGGTTGCCCCGCAGCGGTAAGACCACCCTGTTCAAGGCTGTCTCCGCCACCTCGGTGCAGAGCGGTGCCTTGCCGGGCGGTGACCGCGCCTGGGAGGCCAGCCGCATTCAAATCGGTTTGCACGAGGCCGATCTCATCGATCTTCCCAGTATTGAAACGCTGCATCACCCGCAGCCACAGGAGCGGGCCGCCCTGGCCTATCTGTTGTGGGGTAAGGAGAGGCCGCCCGTCACTGCCCACGAACAGGGCGAGGCACCGGTACCTTTTTCACCGCCCGATGTGATGATCCAGGTGGTCGATGCCACCGCCCTGGAGCGCCACCTGGAACTGACCCTGGAGTTGTCGCAACTGGGGCGACCGATGGTGATCGCGCTCAATATGATGGATCAGGTGCGTGCCAAGGGGATGCATGTCAGTGCCCAACGCCTTAGTCGCCTGCTGGGAGTTCCGGTTATCGCCACCACCGGTTTGCTCGGACACGGACTGGCGGACGTGTTTTCCGCCGCTGTGGATGCGGTGCGCGATGAGGTTTGCCCCCTGCCACAGCCGGCCAGCCGGCATATTGGCGATATTCTGATTCCCTTGGCTGCCATATTCAGTCAACCACTTTGGTATGAAACCTTTCGCGTACCCCATGCGTTTTTGTTGATGCAGTGGGCGGTAGGCGACCAATTCATCGAACGGGAGATCGAGCAACATCTACCGCAACAATTACCGCAGTTGCAGCACCTGCGCTCCCAGGCGCAACAAGCCTTGCCGCGCGCACTGGACGAGGAGATTCATGCTGACCGCCACCACCGCGCCGCCAGCCTGGCGGAGGCTGTGCGCTATATTGGTGATCCCGCCGCCGGTCGTGGTTGGCGCTACTGGCTGGATGAGCTGTTTCTGCATCCCCGGTGGGGCTTGCTGGGCAGTCTGCTGGTCTTTGCAGCCGTGTTGTTCGTCGTCTTCGAGGTCAGTGCCTGGCTGGACAGTTTGACCTCGGCGCGTCTGGTGGCCTGGGTCTCCACCTGGCAGCCGACCTCTACCGGTGCGGTGATCGGTCGCGCCGTGGCCGACGGTGTAGTCGGACTAATCGGCATTGTTATTCCCTATATGATTCCGCTGGTGCTGTTGCTGGTGGCCCTGGAGGAGAGCGGCATCATGCAACGCATCGCCTTC
>DKAX01000081.1 GCA_002450975.1 Proteobacteria bacterium UBA6915 | reverse complement strand
AGATTGTTCCGGCAAGTTCTGGATGCCCGGGACAAGCCCGGGCATGACACATTAAGGCATAACGGAACGAGCGGAGACTAAACGTTTGAGCATTGTCCAACCTAACGGCGTGATTGGGATACTGGGCGGCGGCCAGCTCGGCCGCATGTTCACCATTGCCGCGCGCAACATGGGCTACGAGGTCATCGTGCTGGACCCGGATAAACACAGCCCGGCGGGGCAACTGGCCACGGAACACGTCTGTGCCGAATACGATGCCCCCGCGGCCCTCGAGCATATGATTCGGACCTGTGCCGCCATCACCACGGAATTTGAGAACATCCCGGCCTCCATCCTGGAACAACTGGCGGCCAGACTGCCGGTACGCCCCGGCGCCCGCGCCGTGACCATCACCCAGGACCGCATCCACGAAAAGACCTTCCTGCGTGATCAGGGCTTTCCGACAGCGCCCTTTGTGGTGCTTCGCGCCGATGCCGACCTGGAGGGAGCGCTTACTCACATCAGCAGCCCCGCCATTCTCAAGGTGTCGCGCTTTGGTTATGACGGTAAGGGTCAGTATTCGGTCGGTTCGGCCGCCGATCTGCAAGCCGGCTGGGCGGCTCTTGGCGGCAATGCCTGTGTGCTGGAGCAACGAGTCAAGCTGGACGTGGAGATCTCCGTGGTGCTGGCCAGAAGCAGCACGGGTGAGACCGCCACCTTCCCGGTGGGCGAGAACAGCCACGTCAACGGCATCCTCGATGTGAGTATCGTCCCGGCCCGGGTCGACCCGGCCCTGTGCGAGCAGGCCATCCAGATGGCCAAAGACATCGCCACGGCCCTGGATTATGTCGGCGTGATGGCGGTGGAATTCTTTGTCGCTGACGGCAAGCTGCTGGTCAACGAGATTGCCCCCCGGCCCCACAATAGTGGTCACTATACCCTCGATGCCACCGCCACTTCCCAGTTCGAGCAACAGGTGCGTGCCGTGTGCGGCCTGCCCCTCGGCGATACTCGCCTCTTGTCACCGGTGGTGATGGTCAATATGCTGGGCGATATCTGGCATGGCGGCGAGGCGCCCAAGTGGGACAAGCTGCTGTCACACGACAATGTTAAATTGCACCTGTACGGCAAACGCGAGGCGCGCCCGGGGCGCAAGATGGGCCATTTCAATGTGCTGGCCAGCGAGGTGGAAACGGCCTTAAGCCTGGCACGCGACATTCAGCAACAGCTGGCCCGCCCCTGAAACAATTTTTGCGCAGGACTTGCAACGCGCAGGCCCGGCCCCATAATCGACGAAAATATTCTGACAGGTAGAAACAACGTGAATAAAGCCAAAGAATCCCCTTTACGCCGCGCCTCGCTGAGTATGATGGCCCAGGTCATTTTCTGGAGCCGCTGGATGCAGGCCCCGCTTTACCTCGGCCTGATCGTCGCCCAGGGTGTGTATGTCTATCTATTCATGGCCGAGCTGGCCCACCTGGTGACCGGCGCCAACAAGCTGGGTGAGACCGGCATTATGCTCATGGTGCTGGGCCTCATCGACGTGGTGATGATCGCCAACCTGCTGATCATGGTCATCATCGGTGGTTATGAAACCTTTGTATCGCGCTTAAATCTCAAAGAACATCCCGATCAGCCGGAGTGGTTATCCCACGTCAATGCCGCCACCATGAAGATCAAGCTCTCCATGGCGCTGATCGGTATCTCCTCCATCCACCTGCTCAAGACCTTTATCAATGCAGAGAAGATGAGCGACCACACCATCATGTGGCAGGTGATCATTCACGTCACCTTTATTTTATCTGCCATCGCCATCGCCTATACGGACCGCATCATGACCAAGACCCTGATCGAGGCGCACAGCGAAGAGGTGCATCACGATTAAGCTCCTATAAACAAGACAAACGTTAAGTCGGTTTTGATAGGAATTAGACGGCTGCAAGGTGATGCCTTGCAGCCGTTTTGTTTTGTAGGGTTACGAGGGGTGACTTATTCGCCGTTGGAATGACCTCAGGGAGTAGCCGGGCAAGGTGTTGCGCTACCTGGTTGTAATTGTTCTGCTAAATTTATAACCTGCACAGAGGGGTGAACAATCGCATGCCAACGCCAATGAAAAACAACCATGGTATTGCTCTGGGGATAGATGTCGGTTCCACCACGGTTAAGCTGGTGGTGGTCGATCGGGAGCGCAATGAAATCGTGTGGAAGCGTTATCAGCGGCACGAGACCCGTCAGGCGGAGACCCTGCTGGAGCTGCTGCTGGCGGTCTACGCCGATTTACCCGAACTGAGTAAATACAATCCTCACGCCTATATTACTGGCAGCGGCGCGGGGCCGCTGTCCCAGTCCCTGGGTGCCCGCTTTGTTCAGGAGGTCAACGCCGTCACCCTGGCGGTGGAACAGCTGCACCCGGAGGTCAACAGCGTGATCGAGTTAGGCGGGCAGGACGCCAAGATCATTCTGTTCAAACCCGGCGCGCAACCCGGTGAACGCCGCGTCATCACCTCTATGAACGACAAGTGCGCCTCCGGCACTGGCGCCACCCTCGATAAATGCATTGCCAAACTGAATATGAGCAGCGCGCAACTGGCCGCGCTGCAATTCGATGGGCAGAAACTCCACCACGTAGCCGCCAAGTGCGGTGTGTTTGCCGAGACCGATATCGTCAACCTGATCAAGGCCGGCGTGCCCGCCGATGAGGTGATGAACTCCCTGGCCGATGCCATCGTCATGCAGAACCTGACGGTGCTGACGCGCGGCAATACGCTGCTGGATAAGGTATTGCTGCTCGGTGGTCCCAATACCTATCTGCCGTTTTTGCAGACCTGTTGGCGCGAGCGTATCCATCAGCTGTGGTGTGAGCGCAATCACCCGGCCCAGTCCCTAGCGCCGGAAGAGGCGGTCATCCTGCCCGACAACGCCCAATACTTTGCCGCCTTTGGTGCGGTGATCTTCGGTCAGCAACAGGCGCGCGAGGTGGTCAGCTTTCGTGGCGTGGATGGCCTGCGTGATTATATCGAAGCGGGGCGCACGCGCCGCCTGTCGCTGGTGGCAGGCTCAGCGTTGGTGGAGAGTGAGCAGCAACTCACGACTTTCGACCAGCGTTATCGGGGCAGGCCGTTTCAACCGAAACGCTTTACACCGGCCAGTCGTGTGCAGGGTTATATCGGTGTCGACGGCGGCTCCACCAGCTCCAAGGCCGTGTTGCTGAGTGAAGAGGGCGAGGTGTTGTTCAAGGCCTATCAGATCTCGCGCGGTAATCCCATCGAGGATTGTAAGCAGTTACTGCGCAGCATTGTCGACTATGTGGCCGGGCAGGGTTGCGAGCTTCAGGTGCAAGGTTTTGGCGTCACCGGTTATGCCGCCGAGGTGCTGGAGCGTTCCATCGGTTGTGATGCCAACGTAGTCGAGACCATCGCCCACATGCTCAGTGCCCAGCACTACTACGGCGATGATATCGATGTCATCTGCGATATCGGTGGCCAGGATATCAAGGTGTTATTCCTGGAAAACGGCGTCATCAAGAATTTCAAACTCTCCAATCAATGTTCCGCCGGCAACGGTATGTTGCTGCAATCCATGGCTGAGCAGTTCGGTGTCGCCATGGGTGACTACGCCGAGGTCGCCTTCAGTGCGCGCCTGTCACCCAAATACAGCTACGGCTGCGCCGTGTTTCTCGACTCCGATCGGGTCAATTTTCAGCGAGAGGGTTATAACAAGGCGGAGCTGTTCGCCGGCTTGGCTCAGGTGTTACCGAAAAATGTCTGGCAGTATGTGGTGCAGGTGCCGCGCCTGGCCGAACTGGGCAGGCGGTACGTTTTACAGGGCGGTACCCAGTACAACCTGGCGGCGGTCAAGGCTCAGGTCGACTATATTGAGACGCGCGTGCCCGGTGCCGAGGTGATGGTCCATCCCCATTGCGGTGAGGCGGGTGCCATCGGTGCTGCACTGGAGGCGCGGCGCGTGCGCGCCAGCGGTGCCTCTGCGTCTTCGTTTGTCGGTCTGGAGCAGGCCTTGGATCTGCAATACACCACACGCACCGACGAGGAGACCCGCTGTCGTTTCTGCGAGAATCTCTGCTCGCGCACCTTTATCGACACCCAGACGCCGGACGGACGCACTGCCCGCTATATCGCCGGCTTTTCCTGCGAGAAGGGCATGGTCGAATCACAGCAGGCGGTGGTGGCCCTGCACAAGGAGCGCAAACACTTGCAGTCGCTCTATCCCAATCTCATCGAGAAAGAGCTGCGCCATCTTTTTAATGGCCGCCGCATTGCCGAACAAATACGTGCGTCAGAGCCGGTAACGGATAGGCAACCCGGATTATGGCAGCGCTGGTGGCGCAATAAATCTTCGGCCACACGTTTGCAGCCGGCGCAGGTGCGCATCGGCATACCGCGCTGTCTGAACACCTATTCCATCGCGCCGTTTTTGCAGGCCTATCTGTTTGCCCTGGGGGTGCCGGAGCGCCATGTATTATTTTCCGATACCAGTTCCGAGGAGTTGTGGCAGAAGGGCGGCAAGTTCGGCGCCATCGATCCCTGTTATCCGGCCAAGGTATCGCTGGCCCATGTCTACCAGTTGCTCAGTGAAAAACAGCGTCGCCATCCCTTGGATTTCGTCTGGTTCCCTTCCTTGATTACCTTGCCCAATTTTTTGCACCACACCATGGCCGATACCACCTGCCCAGTGGTGGCGGGCACGCCCGGCGTGGCACGCGCCGCCTTTACCAAGGAGGAGGATCACTTTGCCCGTCACGGCGTTGATTATGTGGATGAAGCGCTGGCCTTTGATCAAGAAGCCATATTGGCCGAGCAGTTGTATCAAACCTGGGGGCAGCGCCTGGCCATCAGCCGCCGGCAGAGTGACCACGCCTGCACGGCGGGTTGGCGAGCGCTGCAACAGATCGATGACACCATGCAGCAGGAGGGGCGCGCCCTGCTGGACTGGGCCGAGCAACAGCAGCGTATTGTGCTGTTATTGCTGGCCCGGCCCTATCACAACGATCCCGGATTGAATCATGAGATCATCGAGGAGTTTCAATCGCTGGGCTATCCCTGTCTGACCCTGCGCTCCATTCCCCGCGATGAACACTATTTGCAGCGTTATTTTCAGCATGACCTGGCTTCTGGACGTATTGAGTCGGTGTTCGATATACGCGATGTCTGGCCGGAGAACTATTCG
Source organism: Proteobacteria bacterium UBA6915 (assembly GCA_002450975.1). GTDB lineage: Bacteria > Pseudomonadota > Gammaproteobacteria > UBA6915 > UBA6915 > UBA6915. The sequence continues at coordinate 21,748 of DKAX01000081.1, read as the reverse complement.
GTCAACAGCGCGCAAAAGGTGTGGGGAGCGAAGTTCGCCGCCCGTCATCCACAGGTGGCGGTGTTGGATCTGTCCAGTTTCAAATGCGGTCACGACGCGCCCACCTATGGCATTATCAATAATGTGCTGGCCGCCAGCGGCACGCCCCATTTATGTCTGCACGATATCGACGCCAACAAGCCGGGCGGCTCCATCAAGATCCGCGTGCGCACCTATGCCTATGCCCTGGAGCGCTATCGTCAGCGCCTTTTGCCCAAGGAAACAGCGCCAAGCGCGCAACCACAAACCGAAAAGAGGATCAGCGCCCATGTCAGATAATCAGAGTGCCGTCGCCGTCATGCCCGGACAGATTGCCCATTGGTACGAGGCGCCGCGTAAACCGTTTACCTATGCTGAACGCGCCAAGACGGTCTTTCTGTTTGGCGGTTTGACCCAGATGCACGACCAGTTGATCGAGTCGGTGTTTCAACATTTGGGTTATCGCGCGCGCGCATTGCCGCAGGCCGATAACGCGGCCTATCAGACCGGCAAGGAGTACGGCAACCGGGGACAGTGTAATCCCACTTATTTTACCGTCGGCAATCTGGTTAAGTATCTGATCGAGCTGCGTGACCGGGAAGGGCTGAGCAGCGAACAGATCGTCAGCGATTATGTCTTTTTCACCGCCGGTGCCTGCGGCCCGTGCCGCTTCGGCATGTATGTCACCGAGTATCGCAAGGCCCTGCGCGATGCCGGATTCGATGGCTTTCGCATCCTGCAATTCCAGAATGCCGTCGATTTCGCCCAGGGCGGCGGTGATGACGGCCTGATCCTGAATCGGCGGTTTTTCTTCGGTCTGATCAAGACGGTGGTGGCGGGGGATGTGCTCAATCTGCTCGGCTATCGACTGCGCCCCTATGAGCGCCAGGCGGGTCAAACCGATGCCGTGCTGGGGCAATGTCGACAGGTCGTTGGCCAGGCCTTATTGAACGGGCAGAGTGTCACCCGCGCCCTGCGCCAGTGCCGTCCGCTACTGGCCGCTATCGAAGTGAACTATCTGCAGCCCAAGCCCAAGGTGGCCATCATCGGCGAATTCTGGGCCATGACCACCGAGGGAGATGGCAACTACCGGCTGCAACGTTTCCTGGAGCAGGAGGGGGCGGAGTGTGATATCCAGCCGATCACCAATTGGGGGCTTTATACGGTTTGGGTGGCGCGCCATAACCTGGATCAACAGATCGCCGGTCAACGGGGACGTCAGCCCTTCACCTGGCGTGGCCTATGGGCCACTGTGCGCACCCGTGTGCTGTTGCGGATTGCTGACATGGCCCTGAAAACCACCTTTTACCGCTTTGCCCGTGCCGCTGGCCTGGTGCGGTATCAACTGCCCGATATGAATCATCTGGCCAGTATCAGTCATGCCCACTACCGCAATGAGCTGCGCGGCGGCGAGGGCCATATGGAGGTGGGCAAGCTGATCGAGGCCAATGAGAAACACAAGGCCCACCTGGTGCTGTCGGTAAAGCCTTTCGGCTGCATGCCCTCGTCAGCGGTCTCCGACGGGGTACAGTCGGCGGTTAGTGCCCGCTTCACTCAGGTGGAATTCCTGCCCATCGAGACCTCCGGCGACAGCGCCGTCAATGTCTATAGCCGAATTCAAATGGCCTTGCACAAGGCCCGGCAACGGGCGGAAAGCGAGTATCGCGCCACCCTGGACAGATTTGGTCTCGCCAGTGACCGGGAGGATTTGCCCCATGCCAGTCGACAATATCCAGCTAAAACAGTGGCCTGTACTGCAGCCAATCATCTTTACAGTGTGATGGGCTGGCGCCGGGTTTTGCCAAAGGGCTGACGTATTCCCGGTAGGAAGTCCCTGGCGAGTTGGTTAGAATAGCCTCTCTTGTGTACGGCGATAGGACGGGTTGACGGGATGGTATTCAATGGATGCAGGGCCGGGGATGTCGTGATACAGCGCATATCGCTGTTCAGCATATTGGTAGTTTATCTGCAGTTGTTCGGCTGTGGTGGCGGCGGGGTCGATACCTACGAGGTCAAGCAGGAGGACAAGGAGAGTGTCTATCGCTATAAGATAGCCGGCAAAATCACCGCGTCCCGGATTATTCGCGCCGACAGCGACAGCAACGATCCCGGCGCCAGCCATCAAAGCAATGACACCGCGGAACTGGCGCAAGCCATTGCCGGCCCGGCTATCATCGGTGGTTTTATCAGTGCCAGCCCATCCGGCGTGCAAAATGACTATTTCGGGAAGAACGCCGATAGTAGTGACTGGTATCAGGTCGATCTGTTGCAGGGGCAGGCGGTGGTCCTGGTCAACAATGCAGATTCCGCGGCGGATTTTGATCTTGATCTTTATGTCGGTGATGCCACCAGTGGTGCGCTCAAGTTAGCATCTGCCGCCGGTCTTAGAGGTGCCACTTACAAAAAACTGATAATCGAACAACCCTCGGGGCGCTACAAGCTCCAGGTCAGCGCCCGGTCGGGTGGGGGCAATTACCTGATCTACCTGACGCCACCGGAAAATCCAATGTCGCTAATGTCGGCCTCTGGGTTTGTATCGGGGCAGTTGCTGGTCACCTATAAAAATAGCGGCGCACAAGCCCGTGGGATAGAACAGCTTCGGGCACAGGGGATAAAGGTGTCGGGGGCAACGCAGGGCGGCGCCCAGCTACTTTTGTTGGGTGACACCCGTCAGCGACAAAGTTTGATTCAGGGGATCAGTAGCGATCAGGTTATCTTGGATCCAGACAGCGTGGATTCTCCCCTGTTACGGACCCTGGACACTTGGCGCGCCTTGCGGGCGCTGCAACGCAACCCCGACGTCGCCCGTGTCGCGCTCAATTATCGACGTAATGCCCTTACCCTGCCCAACGACCCCTATCTCTCCTATCAATGGAATCTGCCGCTGATCAACATGGGCAATGCCTGGGATGTGGTGGATCAGGCGAAGGCACAGGCTGATTTGTACACGCCGGTGGTGGCGGTGCTGGATACGGGCGTCGCCCTGGGGCACGAGGATATAAAGGATTCCCTGTTGCGCAATGGGAATAACGTCGTGCAATACGACTTTGTCTCTGATCTGAACAATGCCGATGACGGGGACGGCGCCGATGGCAATGCCAACGATCCCGTTGCTGAGGGTGGATTTCATGGTACCCATGTCTCCGGTATCGTCGCCGCCGCTACAAACAATGCCCTGGGTATCGCCGGGGTGGCGGCATCGTCGGGGGCGCAGATCATGCCAGTGCGCGTCTTGGGTAAAGACGGCGGCGAAGATATCGATGTTGCCCAAGGGATACGCTACGCCGCCTGCTTGCTTCCCAGTCCAAAACCTGCCCGTTGTGCTGATGTCATCAATATGAGCCTGGGGGGGGAGGGGGGCAATTCACCGATTGCGGATGCTGTGAGCGAGGCCATCGATAACGGCGTAATCGTGGTCGCAGCTGCTGGCAATTCTGCAACCGCTGTACCCTCCTATCCGGCGGCCTATCCCGGTGTGATTTCCGTGAGTGCCGTGGATGTCCAAGGCCGTGTCACACCCTATTCCAATTATGGAGTTACCATTGATGTTGCTGCGCCNNGTATTGACCGAGGACTTGAAACCGACCTATAAATACTATCCCGGTACCTCCATGGCCGCCCCCCACGTGGCCGGTGTGATTGCCATGATGAAGGCTGTTTATCAGAATTTGTCGCCCCAGGAGGTTAATGAGGCACTGGCTGCCGGCGTGCTTACTCATGATGTAGGGGAGACCGGGCTGGATATCCATTATGGCCACGGCATGATCGACGCTTACAAGGCGGTGCGCTGGGCCCGGGACATGGCGGCCGGCGTAGGCGGTTTACCCGCTTATATCAAATCCGATGCAGCCCAACTGCGTTTTGAGTCGAACAAGGCATCGCTGATACTGAATATTACACAGGGGGGCGGAGGCTCATTGAATGTTGATTTGGATGCTGCCTCTGTGCCCAGCTGGTTGTCGGTGACTGTCCCCGCCGGAGATACCGGCCTGGGAGCCTATCAAATAAACGCCGTGCGCAATGGCCTGGAAAGCAAGACCTATCAAGCCGTGTTGGTGTTCAACGGCACGGATAACAACGGTGCGGCCTCCGTATTCAGGATGCCGGTGCAGTTGGTGCATGGAGACGGTGGCCAGAGTGGCGGTGATCCTGGTCATCAATGGGTTATATTGCTCGCTATTGATAAAGAGGAGAGCCACCCGGATTTTTTACGTGTGGTCGAGGCCACGTTGGTCAATGGCGAATATCGATTTGATTTTGGTTTGGTGCCCAAGGCGCGTTATGTCATTTTTTCCACCTCTGACTTTGATCATGACTATTACATTTGCGATGTTGGAGAGACCTGCGGGCTGTGGGGTGAAGAGGATGACCCGGTAATCAATCTGACCTCCGACCAGGAGGATTTGCAAATCAATACCTATTACACCTTGGGGGTGGATGTTTTGGGGGCGACATCAAAAAAAACCCGGTTTGTGCAACGCCGCGGGGTAGGCCGATAGCTTTCCTGGGTGAAGTGACTCACAGTTTTGCCAGACTTTTTGTAGGCGCCGAAGCGGAGTGCCGATCTAGTCATAGTTAATGTAACAATCAGTTCACAATTAGCTATAGGGGCAGGGCAGTGTCGATTCGGCTTAAGGGCGTTCCGGTGTATGAACGCCAAATTATTGAAATTGAAGCAAAACGGTTTAACCGGGTACGCCTGGCGTTGTTGCGTCTAGGGCGTCCGCTGCGCTTTTTAATCCCCGGTTTGCAGGATGTGGCCATGATCATCGATGGCGAGACCTGGCTGTGTGTCGATCAGTCCATGAGCGATCTACCCATCGTCGCCTGGACCCGTTTCCAGACTTCCGGGCGCACCGCCTTGCATACACCAATCATTTGTGAACAACTCTATTTCCACACCCATGCGGCACTGGTGGCGGAGACTGCCATCATTCAGACTGAGCTCTATTTGAGTCGTGCCCTGGAGGACTATCGCCTGAGTTCCGTCGAACCCGTTATGGTTTAAATCGGCTCGCGCCCCCCCTTTTAACGCCTCTCCCAAGGCCGTGCGCGTGGCCTTGACCGATCGGTTTTGTTATTCTGGCGGGCCGGAAAACACAGGCCAAAGCCACGCATGTCGACCGTCAGCGTCATCATTCCCACCTACAACCGCTGCTCCACCCTGCAACGCAGCCTGGGATCGGTCCTAAACCAGAGCCGCCCCCCTGAGCAGGTCATCGTGGTCGACGACGGCTCCTATGACGGTAGTGCAGATTTGATCCATACGCGGTTTCCCCAGGTCGATTATCTCTATCAGGAGAATTCCGGTGTCAGCGCTGCACGCAATCGCGGTATCGCTGCCGCCCGCGGTGAGTGGATTGCCCTGCTCGATTCCGACGACGCCTGGTTGCCGGACAAACTGGCCAGACAGATGACGGCCCTCGCCCAACAGCCCGACTACCATATCTGCCACACCGAGGAGGTCTGGATACGTAACGGCAAACGGGTCAACGCCATGCGCAAACATGCCAAGAGCGGTGGCTGGATCTTTCAACGGTGCCTGCCCCTGTGTGTGATCTCGCCCTCATCGGTGATTATCCATCGTAGCGTGTTTGAACAGGTGGGTGTATTTGATGAGTCGTTGCCGGCCTGTGAGGATTATGACTTATGGCTGCGTATCTGCGCACGTTATCCAGTGTTATTTCTGGAGACGCCGCTGATCGAAAAATATGGCGGCCACGAGGATCAGTTATCGCGCAAATTCATCGGTATGGATCGCTTTCGCGTGCAGGCCTTGAAGTCCATTCTCGACAGCGGTGTCCTGAGCGCCGAAGATACAGAACACGCGCGTCGTCAACTGCTGGAGAAGGCGGCTATCTACATGCACGGCGCGCGCAAGCACGGTCGTCACGATGAAGCAAAGCGCATGCAGCAGCTGTGCGCGCAGGTGGTGTAGGATGGATTTCCCATCGCCGGTCAATCTGGTGGTCGCCTTGCAATGCGAGGCCAAACCCTTGATCAATGCCCTGCGTCTGAACGGTGCGGTGCTGGGGCCTTATCGCATCTATCAGCGTGACAATATCCGTTTAATCGTTTCTGGTATTGGCGCGACGCAGGCGGCGGCAGCAGCGGCCTTTTTGTTCGCCAGCAGCGCTCTGCAATCGGCACTCTGGCTCAATGTCGGTGTGGCCGGACATAAGACGTTTGAACGGGGACGGCTGGTGGTGGCCGACAAGGTTAGTGACGCGGCCAGCCAGCGTTGCTGGTATCCCCATCTGCCGGTGGCATTGGATGCACCAATGGCTGAAGTGGTGAGCGTGGCGCGCGTGCAAACGCAATACCATGAGCATGCTTTGTATGACATGGAGGCTTCGGGATTTTTTGCCAGTGCTACCCGCTATGCCGATGCCGCCTTTGTCCATAGCTTGAAAATCGTTTCCGACAATGGCGTCGATGGCGTCAATCAGGTCAGCGAGTCACTGGTGCTGGATTTGGTGGCGACAGCCATGCCCGGTATTGTGACCATCATGGAGTCTCTGGCACAGGCACATGCGCGTATGAGCGATTGGTATCAGCCGCCGGAACAATTAGAGGCGTTTTTACAGCGCTGGCACTTCAGTGTCAGTCAGCAGTATCAGTTGAAGCGTCTGTTGCAGGGTGTGCAGGCCTTGGGTTTACATGACGCGCTCAGCGCGCAGCCCATGGATGGCTATAGCAAAGGCACGCAGGTGCTGAGCTATCTGCAGACGCTGGTTGACAGTCAGGCACAGGTGTCCCTTGATTGACGCCATATATATAGAGAAGGCAGCGTGGGATCACCCACGCGTAGAGGCGATTCGTCGTCGCTTCAGCCATATCAAGCCGGTGGTATGCGAGCGCTACGGCGAGGTGTTCAATCGCAGCGGCCAGAATTTTCGCGTGCAGAAACAGCGCCCCGCGTTGATCCTGGCGCGTAAGCACGATCATTTTGTATTACCCGCGCCGGCCAGCTATGGTATCGGCGGTGAACACAATTATTATTTTTCACACATGCTCAACTGTCTCTATGACTGCCGCTACTGTTTTCTGCAAGGCATGTACCGTTCGGCCAACTATGTCCTGTTTGTCAACTATGAGGATTTCGCCGACGCCATTGACAGTCAGGTTCGGCAGTGCAGTTCCGGTGATGTCTATTTCTACTCGGGCTACGATTGCGACAGCCTGGCCCTGGAGCCGGTGTCGGGATTTGTCGAGCAGATGTTGCCGGTATTCGAAACCCGGGAGCGAGCCTGGCTGGAGTTACGTACCAAGAGCACACAGATTCGCGGCCTGTTAAATCGCCCACCGGTAGACCGTTGCGTGGTGGCCTTCAGTCTGTCACCGCAACCGGTGGTGCAGCGCTGGGAGGCCCGTACTCCATCCCTGGAAAAACGCCTGCAGGCCATTGAGAGTCTGCAGACTCAGGGCTGGTCCATCGGCCTGCGTTTCGATCCCATCGTGGCCGTTGCCGATTATCGCCAGCACTATAATCAGATGTTCGAGCAGGTGTTTGCCGTCGTCAACCAGGAGCGGCTGCACTCGGTTAGTCTGGGTACCTTTCGTCTGCCGCAGGGCTTTTATCAGCGCATGGTCGAACTCTATCCCTATGAACCGCTGCTGGTGGCGGGCCTGGAGAGGCAAGAGACTATGGTGGGCTACCGATTGGAGCTGGAGCAGGAGATGATGGCCTTTTGCCGTGAACAGTTATTACACTACATCCCCGAAGAGAAATTTTTTCCCTGCGTATGAAAGAACAATCAGAACAAAACAAGGTTTGTTTATTGACTGGCGCTACCGGTGGCATCGGCCGGGCCGTGAGTGCGCTTTTATTAGAACGTGGCTGGACGGTTGTCGCCCTGGGGCGTAGCCTGGACCGCCTGCAGGAGTTACAGAAACGCTGGGGCGAGCGTTTGCTTGCCAATGAAATCGACTTTGCCCAATTGGATCGCTTGCCGCAGCTCTTACAAAATATTCTTGCTGAACATCCTACGCCAGCGGCGGTGGTCTGCGCTGCCGGTCAGGGGCGGTTCGGTTCTTTGGAAGAGTTCTCCTATAACCAGATCCGAGGCTTGATGGAGGTGAACTTCACCAGTCAGGCCTATGTGGCGCGTGCCGTGCTACCGGTGATGAAGCGCGCCGGGCGCGGTGATCTGGTCTTTATCGGTTCAGAGGCGGCCCTGAGCGGCGGGCGCAAGGGGGCACTCTATTGCGCCAGCAAGTTTGCCCTGCGTGGCCTGGCCCAGGCCTTGCGCGACGAGTGCGCGCGCAGCGGCGTGCGCATCGGTCTGGTCAATCCGGGCATGGTACGCACCGCTTTTTTCGATGAGCTGAGCTTCGAGCCGGGCGACGAGGCGGACCAGGCCATCGAGGCCGGCGACGTTGCTGCGGCCGTTCTGACCTTGCTTGAGGCCCGTCCCGGTACGGTCATCGACGAGATTAATCTCTCTCCGCAGAAAAAAACCATTAAATTCAAACCATAAGCATTTTTAGTGAGCGGTTTTTGACTCTGGGAGTTTTCCCCAGGGCTGGTATAATGCGCCTCTTTGCAATTGGAGACTGGTGGGTATGATGGCAGGTAGGGCGCGTTGGTACGGCATCAAGGCCATCCGGGCGGTTGAGTTCGTCGGCCTGTTGGTCATCGCCGTTATCACGGTGATCGCCGGAGTCCTGGAGGTTGTGCGCATGATTCAGCAGGGTACGGTCCATCTGGCCGACATGCTGTTGCTGTTTATCTACCTCGAAGTACTCTCCATGGTGGTGATCTACCTGGAATCCCACCACCTGCCGGTGCGCCTGCCCCTTTATATAGCCATCGTCGCCCTGGCCCGCTATATGGTGCTGGATATCAAGCAAATGGATGACTGGCGCGTGCTGATTGTCTCGGCGGCCATTCTTCTGCTGGGGCTGGCCGTATTGATTATTCGCTATGGCCACACCCGCTTTCCCTACAAGGAAGGTCGTGGTGGCCGTCCCACAGACAATACCTGATTATTAACCACTTTGAGATCTGCCTATGTTAGACGTTTTGTTTGAAAGCCAAATCAAAAGCCTGCCCTTGATCCATCGCGGTAAGGTGCGCGATATCTACGCCTACGGCGATGACCACTTGTTGATCGTGACTACCGATCGCCTGTCGGCCTTTGATGTCATTCTGCCTACCGCCATTCCTGGCAAGGGCGCGGTGTTGACCGCTGTTTCCAACTTCTGGTTTGCGAGAACAAAAAATATTATCGGTAACCATCTGGCCGATATTTCCTTAAGTCAGGTCTTGCCCGATGAGCAGGAGCGCCGGCAAGTGGAAGGGCGCGCCATTGTGGTCAAGAAGCTTAAGGCCCTGCCGGTGGAGGCCATCGTACGCGGTTACCTGGTCGGTTCCGGTTGGAAGGATTACCAGAAGACCGGCGCCGTTTGCGGGATCGCCCTGCCTGCCGGTTTGCAACAGGCAGACAAGTTGCCGCAGCCTATTTATACCCCGTCGACCAAGGCCGACGTCGGTGACCACGACGAGAATATCGATTTTGACAAGACTGTGGCCTTGTTGGGTGCAGACCTGGCTGCCCGTGTGCGCGATGTCAGCCTCCAGGTCTATTCCCAGGCCCGTGACTATGCGGCCGAACGCGGCATCATTATCGCTGATACCAAGTTCGAGTTTGGTATCGACAACAAGGGTGAGTTGGTGTTGATTGATGAGGCGCTGACACCCGACTCGTCACGCTTCTGGCCGGCCAGCGAATACAAACCCGGATCCAATCCGCCCAGTTTTGATAAACAATATGTGCGTGATTACCTGGAAACGCTGGACTGGAATAAGAAGTCACCGGGTCCGGAACTGCCCGCTGAAGTGGTAAAGGTAACAGCGGACAAATATCGTCAGGCGCAACAGTGGTTGACCGGGCAATAATTTGATACCCATTGAAACGACAAAGGCCGGGAATTCCCGGCCTTTTCATTTTAACTCTTTAGTTGAATAATTTAGAAGTGACTGAGTGCTCCGCAATAGCGAAAAAGACATTGACTTGAATTATTCCAAACGGTACTAATTGCCCCTGGGGTGAGTTAGTTCTTTTTCTTTTGTTGAGGGGGATTCATGAAAAAAATAGTTACATTGTTGGTTGGCTGTTTGTTGGCGATTAATGCCTGGGCTGTGAGTCACAAGGCGGAAGGCACCGTCAACAAGGTGGATAAGACCAACAAAACCTTGAATATCACACACGGACCGATCAAGACCATGAACATGATGGGTATGACCATGAATTTTATCGTGGCCGATCCCGCCATGCTGGACGATGTCAAGCCAGGTTCCAAGATCAGCTTTGAACTGGAACAGGATCAAAAAGGTCGTTTTGTCATTACCGACCTGGAAGCGCAATAAGCTCCGCTCGTTCATTCAATCTTACACAAACGTTGTTCGGATCGGGATCGTTGCGACGACCCGACGGACAGCGTGTCGTGCCATCTGTTCAGGGTTTTGAGTCATGAATAATAAATGGGTAGTTTTGATATCACTGCTGCCGATTGTTGCAACGGCGCAGGAGGGGCAGGAAACAATGGATCATTCCCAGCATATGATGATGGATCATTCGCAACATATGATGGGCGCTGTTGAGACCGCTGGTGATACCGAGCAAGCGACTGAGATGGATCACTCTCAACACATGATGGGAGCGGTCGGTGAAACGGGGGAAGCGGAACAGCCGGCGCAGATGGATCACTCTCAACATATGATGGACCATTCCCAGCATTCGATGGATCATAGTCAGCATGACACCGGTGCCGCCGTGCATTTGCATCACGGTCACGGGGCCGGTTCCGTTATGTTGGAGTACCGCTTTATGCGTATGACCATGAGCGGCCTGTTGGACGGCAGCGATGAGGTAAGCAGCAGCGAGGTGACCGACATGGCGGGCTATCACTACATGATGGCGCCGACCGAGATGGTCATGGATATGCACATGGTCATGGGGATGTACGGTATTAACGACAAGTTTGGTTTGATGTTCATGCTGAATTATTTACAGAACTCCATGGACATGGTCGATGCCGATAATGAGGTCTCCTCCATGAGCAGTTCCGGTTTGGGCGATATCGATCTGGGTGTGATGTACTCCCTGCCGGCCGGATTTATGTTGAATGTTAATCTGGGCGTACCTACCGGCAGCATTTCAGAAGAGGGCGAGATGATGGGTGAACAGGTGCGCCTGCCCTATCCCATGCAGTTGGGTTCCGGTACCTATGATCTCAAGCCGTCGATGACCTATAACCACTCTTTCGGCGCCATGGTGGCCGGTGGTCAGGCGACCTATATCTATCGTATGGGCGAAAACGAGGCCGGATATGCATTGGGTGATCGTTTGGAAATGAGCGGATGGTTGCGCTATAGCATGAAGTCCGGTGTAACACTGAGTGGTCGCCTGGCCTATGCCGAGTGGGGCAATATCGAGGGGCAGGATGATGAGATTGCTCAGACCATGCCCATGCCCGGCATGCCCAATATGAAGAGTTCACCAACCGCCAATCCCGAAGCGCAAGGCGGTGCGCGTGCCGATCTGTTTTTGGGGGCCAGTTATATGAGCGGCGGAGGGCATATGTTTGGACTGGAGTACGGTTTGCCGTTGCTGCAAAAACTTAATGGACCTCAGATGAAGACCGCTTCGGTGCTCAGTCTGGCGTACCAGTACAGTTTTTAGACTCGCCATTTATCGTTTGTCGTGCCCTGAATCGATGTGGATTTGGTGAAACACCTGGGTGATGTTGCGAACACTCAGGTGTTTCACAAAGTCTCTTTTCGTAATGACGCGTCGCTTACCATGGGCGGGTTGTTCTGTTGCCGGCTGATATTCGCCCGGTCATTTCAGTTTGTTCGCGGTATTTCCATGGTTTGTCGGTATGAAGGTAGAAATAGCGTTATGGTAGTCGAACTACTATTGGCGATAACAATTAATTGATTTACCATGCTCGAGGGGGAAGTGATGAAGACTGTCTTTGGCTGCCTATTGCTGATGCTGTCTCTGTCTGCCGATTGTCTGGCACAGTCGCAGGAGACGGTGTCTGGTCTGGGTTTCAATGATGCGGTGGAGCGGGCGCTGGTACGTGATCCGGTGGTCGCCAAATTCCGCAGCCGCGCTAGCCGATTCAACGAACTGGGCGAGGCCAGCGCACAACTCCCCGATCCCTTGATCAAGTTTGGTGCCATGAACGTTCCCGTGGACAGTTTTGCCCTCGATCAGGAGGGCATGACCCAATCGATCATCGGTTTTCAACAGATGTTTCCGTCAGGTAAGTTGCGCCGGCAAAAACGGGAGTTGATGGAGGATAAAGGCGCGGTCTTTTCCGTCATGGCCGAGCTGCAAACCCTGGAGTTGATGAAGCAGGTGCAGATGGCCTGGCTGGATGCCTATCATGAGTCCCAGGCGCAGGCCATTGTGCATGAAAGTCAGAAGGTCTTCCTGCAGTTAACCAAGATCACCCAATACCAGTATCGTGCCGGGCGCGGCAATCAGCAGGATGTAGTTCAGGCGCAGCTGGAGTACAGCCTGTTGCAGGACAGGGAGACGGCCATCGCCACTGCCAAAGAGGTGCAGTTGGCTCAGCTGGCACGCCTGGTTGGCATTAAACAGATCGATAGTGTCGATTTGGAACACTTCCCGGTTTTTGAACAGGTGGCTGACTGGGAGACACTGGAGCGAAGACTGGAATTGCATCCCATGTTACAGGTGGCGCAACGCGAGGAGAACGCGGCCCAGTCGGCTATCGATGTCGCCCGGGCAGGTTACTATCCCAATCTGATGTTGGATGTCACGTACGGACGACGCGATGCCATGCCGGCGGATGTGGCCTCGGTGATGTTTTCCGTGTCAGTGCCCATGTACGGTTTCAGTAAACAGGCCAGCGAAGTGGCTGCCGCCCGGCACGAGATGGAGGAGGCGCGCCAGGATAGGGAAGATCGCTATCGCAACCTGCACGCGCAGTTGCGTAGTGAATTTGCCAAGTGGAACAAGTTGCGTGAACGCAGTGCAGTATATAAGAAAACCATCCTGCCGCAGTCGGAGCAGAGTGCTGACGCCTCGGTAAACGCCTATCAAAGCGGCGTAACCGATTTTAATGCCTTGTTGCGGGCACGCCTGGTGGCGTTGGAAAGTCAGTTGAAGGCCTTAAGGATACAGGTCGATGAAGCAAAGTCGGTCGTGGTGTTGGAGTATATCGCGGCCAAAGGGGGGTAGTTTATGGATCACTTCAATCAGCGTTCGCGTTATGAGTGGTGGCGTTTTAAAAAATGGGTGAAGGCACAGCTGGCTTCGCAGGGTGGTGGCAGTGCCTACGGTCCCAAGCCACAGGGCAAGTTGACCGTGATTCTGGTGACGCTGGTGGCCGTTTTACTGCCTTTGAGTATCTTTGTCGATAACATCAAAGGTGATCGTGATGACGACGATCAACTGGCATCTGTGCGTAAATCCAGACTCGAGCATGAAGATCGCCAGCGCCAGAACTTAAGTCAGAACCAAAGTCAGAGTTCAAACGATTCCCTGGATATCGCCTCTATCGATCCCGAGCGACTGGAGGAGATGAAACGCAAGGCGCGCGCACGGGCCAGGGCGGCCGCGCTGAATCCCGATGGCATGGCGGAAGAGGCGCCGATTGCGCAAGTTGAGGTTCCCCTTGAAGATCATACAGAACATCGCCAGGTCTTGATGTCCGACGCTGAGCCGGTTCGTGTCGAACCGGCCAATATCCCGGAACCGATGGCCGAGTCTGCGCCGATCAAAGAGACCGCCCTGGAACACGCCAAGAAACACACCGATCCCAAGTTCGTCTGTCCCATGCACCCGGATATCATAACCGACGGCCCGTCCACCTGCCCGATCTGCGGTATGGATCTGGTGCCCATGGATACCAGTGGCGAGCCCGGCGAGGTCAAGGTTTCTTCCGATATGATCAATATGCTTGGCGTGCGCACGGAGAAGGTGAAACGCAAGACGCTCTATCGACGTATCGACAGCGTGGGCTATATCGGTTACGACGAGAAGAAGATCCGCAATGTCAGTCTGCGCACCGAGGGTTGGGTGGAGCATCTGGCCGTCAAGACCGAAGGCGATGCGGTGGATAAAGGACAGTTACTGTTCGAGGTCTACGCCCCCAAACTGGTCAATGCCCAGGAGGAGTACATCGAGGCCCTGAACAGCGGCGTTAAGGGGTTGTTGACTGCATCGCGCAAACGTCTGCGCGCCCTGGGTGTCTCCGATGCGCAGATCACCGTTCTGGCCAAGGACAAAAAGGTGCAACAGCTGGTACGTGTCTATGCGCCGCAAAGTGGTGTGATCTCTGAGTTGAGTGTGCGTGAGGGCGAGTTCGTGCCACCCTCCAAGGCGGTGGTAACCCTGGTGGATCTGGATACGGTCTGGTTGCTGGTGGATATTTTTGAACGTCAGGCGCAGTGGGTCAGCGTTGGTCAGCGCGCAGAGGCTACATTGCCTTTTATGGTCGACAAGACCTGGGAGGGGCAGGTTGAATATGTCTATCCCAGCATCGACGCCAAGACGCGCAGTCTGAAGGTACGGCTGCGCTTCGATAATAAAGATGGATCACTCAAGCCCAATATGTACGCCAATGTGACCATCTTTGCCAGCCCCAAGCGTCAGGTATTGAGCGTGCCCCGTGAGGCGGTGATCCGCGTGGGTGATGAGCAGCGTGTGATCATGGCAATAGGGGATGGACGCTTCAAACCGGTCAAGGTGCGTACCGGTATCGAGTCCAACGACCGTACCGAGATTATTTCGGGTCTGGAGGAGGACAATGAGATCGTGGTATCGAGTCAATTCCTGATCGATTCGGAGAGCAGTCTGCGTGCCAGCATGTCGCGCATGTCGGCCGGCGAGTAACACAAGAATAAAGACGAGGCAGCCATGATTGCACACCTGATACGCTGGTCCATACACAATCGCTTTCTGGTGTTGATGCTGACTTTGTTGCTGACAGGCTACGGCGTCTATTCCGTATTGAAGACGCCGCTGGATGCCATTCCGGATTTGTCTGATCTGCAGGTGATCATCAAGACACCATTCCCTGGACAAGCACCCAAGGTGGTGGAGGATCAGGTCACCTATCCCATTACCACGGCCATGTTGTCGGTGCCGGGTACCACCGCCGTGCGTGGCTACTCCTTTTTCGGTGACTCCTATGTCTACGTCATCTTCAAGGATGGCACCGACATCTATTGGGCGCGCTCACGTGTACTGGAGTATCTCAGTCAGGTGACCGGTCGTCTGCCGGAAGGGGTAAGACCGCAGCTGGGGCCCGACGCCACCGGCGTGGGTTGGGTCTATCAATATGCCCTGGTCGATCGCAGTAACAGCTATGACCTGGCGCAGCTGCGCACTCTGCAGGACTGGTTTTTAAAATATGAATTACAGACCGTGCCCGGCGTCTCCGAGGTGGCGACGGTCGGTGGCATGGTCAAACAATATCAGGTGATTCTCGATCCTGATCGCCTGCGTGCCTTTTCGATTTCCGTCAGTCAGGTGCGCAAGGCGGTGCAACAGGCCAACCTGGAGGTGGGTGGATCTGTGATCGAGCAGGCGGAGGCGGAGTATATGATCCGCGCCAAGGGCTATGTGCAAAGTCTGGATGATATCACGCAGATACCGCTGGCCATCGGACCGCGCGGCACGCCCATTCTATTAGGTGATGTGGCGCAGATTCGACTGGGGCCGCAGATGCGCCGCGGTATCGCTGAACTGAACGGCGTCGGTGAAGTGGTCGGCGCCATTATCGTCATGCGTTACGGCGAAAATGCCTTGACCACCATCGAGGCGGTCAAACAAAAATTAAATCAGGTCCGCCCCAGCCTGCCGCAAGGGGTAGAGATTGTCGAGACCTATGATCGCTCCAGTCTGATCACCCGCTCAGTCAAGACCTTACGCGACAAGCTCATCGAGGAGTTTATCGTTGTTGCCATCGTCTGCGGTGTGTTTCTCTGGCATCTGCGCTCATCGCTGGTGGCCATCATTATTCTGCCCCTGGGAATCGTCATGGCCTTCATTGTCATGCATGCTCAGGGCATCAACGCCAACATCATGTCTTTGGGTGGCATCGCCATCGCCATCGGCGCCATGGTCGATGCGGCCATCGTCATGGTGGAGAACGCCCATAAGCATCTCGAACGCGGCGACATTAACGATAGCAACCGTTGGGTGGCCATGCAGCGCGCGGCGGTGGAGGTGGGGCCTGCGCTGTTTTTCTCGCTATTGATCATCACCCTGAGCTTTGTCCCGGTGTTCACCCTGGAGGCGCAGGAGGGCAAGTTATTTTCACCGCTGGCCTATACCAAGACCTATGCCATGGCCGCGGCAGCGGGGTTGTCGGTCACTCTGATGCCCATACTGATGGGATTTTTCATTCGCGGCGAGATCCCCAAGGAGAGTCACAACCCGCTCAATCGTTTTCTCATTCGCATGTACCTGCCGGTAATCACCTGGGTGTTGGCCCATCCGGGCAAGGTTGTATTATCGGCGTTGGTGTTGGTGCTGAGCATTGCCTGGCCGCTGGCCAAACTGGGTTCGGAGTTCATGCCCGAGCTGGATGAGGGGGACCTGCTCTATATGCCGACAACTTTTACCGGTATCTCCATCGGTAAGGCCGGCGAGTTGCTGCAGCTGACCGATCGCATGATCAAGACCCTGCCCGAGGTGGATGTGGTGTTTGGCAAGGTGGGGCGTGCCGAGACCGCCACCGATCCGGCGCCCCTGACCATGATCGAGACCACCATCAAATTGAAGCCGCGTGACCAGTGGCGTCCCGGTATGACCATGGACAAATTAAAACTGGAGCTGGAGCACCTGGTGGATGTGCCCGGCCTGACCAATGCCTGGGTCATGCCCATCAAGACCCGCATCGATATGATCTCCACCGGTATCAAGACGCCGCTGGGTATCAAGATCGCTGGCCCTGATCTGTCGGTCATCGAGACCGTCGGCGCGGATATCGAAAAGGTGGTACGTAAGATCCCCGGTGCTGCCTCGGTATTTGCCGAGCGCGTGGCCAGCGGGCGCTATATCAATGTAGACGTCAACCGGCGTGCCGCCGCGCGCTTTGGTCTGAATATCGCTGACGTGCACGAGATCATCAACAAGGCGGTGGGCGGCAGTAATGTCACTTATACGGTTGAAGGTCTGGAGCGTTACCCGGTCAATATCCGTTATCCCGCCCATGTGCGTGACTCCATCGAACAGCTGTATCAGCTGCCCTTGATCACCCCCAGCGGTGCCCACATCCCCTTGTCCGAGGTGGCGCGTATCCAAATAGAGACGGGTCCCGGCCTTATCAAGAGTGAAAATGCCCGTCCTACCGGTTGGATCTATGTGGATATCCGCGATCGCGATCTGGGTTCCTTCGTGGCGGACGCGCAGCAGGCAGTGCGCGAACAGATCAAGTTGCCGCCCGGTTACTCCGTGGGCTGGAGTGGTCAATACGAATATATGTTGCGCGCCGAGCAGCGCCTGAAATATGTAGTGCCGCTGACCCTGCTGATTATTTTTATCCTGCTCTATCTCAATTTCCGCAATGTCACCGAGTCGGTCATGGTCATGGGGGCTGTGCCCCTGGCCCTGGTGGGGGCCTTCTGGTTGGTCTACTGGCTGGGTTACAACATGTCCGTTGCTGTTGGGGTGGGTTTTATCGCCCTGGCCGGTGTGGCCGCCGAATTTGGTGTGGTCATGCTGGTGTATCTCGACCAGGCAGTGAAGGAGTTCAAGCCGACCACGCTGGTTGAACTGCAAAAGGCGGTGATCCACGGCACGGTTATGCGCGTGCGCCCCAAGGCCATGACCGCTGCGGTGATCCTGGCCGGTTTGTTGCCTATCATGCTGGGCAGCGGCACCGGTTCCGAGGTGATGCGGCGCATCGCCGCACCCATGTTGGGGGGGATGGTGACGGCGCCGTTGGTCTCCATGGTATTGATTCCCGTGCTCTATGTCATGTGGCAGCGCCGTTTTTTACAAGGTGATCCTGCGGCGGTTGCCGAACCCGCACCTGTCTCGGCTTGATGAGGAAATATTGAAAGTCCTCATGAGCTTAGCTTTAACGAAGGCGTTTTACCATTGACACGAGGCGGGGTTGACGTATGCTAGCCCTCATGCGTAAGTCCATTTCCCGTCGATTGTTGTCTGCGATACTGACCCTGGTCATGCTGGTGGCGCCATTTCAGTGGCTGGCTGCCATGCCTGTAACCCAGGCGCAGGTGGATTGTCACAATTCGGCAGAGGACGCGCCTGGGGAACACGCGCACCATGGTGCTCATAGCAGCGATGCACTACAAACTTCCATGGATCAGCAAAACAGCGATTCATCGGGCAATGATTGCTGTAACCACATCCATTGCTGTAGTGTCCTGGTAGCCATCTCTGAAACCATGTCCTTGGTCTTTGTGCCGGGCGTACTGCCCCGCTTACATCACTCTTCCTACCAGATATTCCTGCCCCTCGAGGCAGAGCCTCCCCGAGCAGTTTAAATCCCGTTGATTCGATCATGTCGGTGTGACCGTTTGCGGTTGCCGGGCATGAACGGTGTTTCGTCTGTGGGTTTAAATACTCTGGGCTATCCTGCCCATAGGACATGCAAAGGATAAGTATATGGCTCGTTTTAATTGCGGCCTCTTGTTGTCACTGCCACTGCTCACGTATTGGCAGGCAGCAATCGCTGCGCCGCTTTCATTGGAGGAGGCGATTCGCCTGGGCTTGCGTGATAACGCGGCACTGGCTCAACAATCGGCGGATACCGCCGCCTGGCAGGCGCAGGTAGCCCAGCAGGGCAGCCTGCCCGATCCGCAAATCTCCTGGGGCGTGGTCAATCTGCCGGTAGATTCGCTGGATCCGGCGGTAGAGGCCATGACGCAACAGCAATGGATGGTGACTCAGGGTCTGCCCTTTGTCGGCAAGCGCGCACTGCGCCGAGAGGCGGCCCAACAACGCGCCCTCGCTGCTGTGGCCCAGGAGGGCAATCTGGGTTTGCAGATCGTTGCCCGCATCGCAGGTGCGTGGTGGCAGTTGCTCTACGTCGACCGGGCCCTGACCATCATCGAGCGCAACAAGGTGTTGCTGCGCCAGTTCGTCACCATAGCCCAAACCAAATACAAGGTGGGGCAGGGATTGCAGCAGGATGTGTTGCTGGCACAACTGGAATTGTCGCGCCTATTGGATCGCGCCATTAGCTTGCAGGCGCAGCGTGAACAACAGGTGGCGCAGCTCAATGCCTTATTGAATCGGCCGGTGACCACTGTGATCGAGATGCCGGAGAGCGTGGCGGAGAAGCTGCCCCAGGTCAAGACACGCGAAGTGGTGTTACACGTGGCAATGGATACTCATCCACGTATCCAGGCCGAGCAGGCACAACTGGCGGCCGCCAGCAGTATGCAAAATCTGGCAAGGCGCGACTATTTTCCCGATTTCCAACTCTCGGCCACCTACGGCCAGCGGATCGATCGCACCGATATGGTCGGTATGCGTATCGGTTTTTCTTTACCGATTTTTGCCGGCAGTCGACAGGCGCGCCAGGTGGATCAACGCAATAGTGAATTATTGCGTCAGCAATATCGTTTGACCGATGTCAGCAATCAGTTGGCCAGTGAGATCAGCAGCGTCTATGCCCAGTATCAATCGGCGGCGGAGCAGGTAAGCCTGTACAAGAGCGGTATCGTGCCGCAGGCAGAGCAGACGGTGGAGTCCATGTTGGCCGGTTATCAGGTGAACAAGGTCGATTTTCTCAACCTGGTGCGGGTGCAGGTCACCCTCTATGACTACCAGATTCAATATTGGGCCGCCTTGAGCCGGGCCCGTCAGGCCTTGGCCACACTACAGGCCCTGGCCGGTAAGGAGCAGATCTATGAATAAAACGACGATTTTGGCGGTGGTAGCGGCCCTGATGGCGGGCGTGATCATCGGCTATCTGGTGTCACCCTCCGATCTTGAAAGCACTGGCGCGGGCGGCGAACGCAAGGTGCTTTTTTATCGCAATCCCATGAATCCCGCTATCACCTCGCCGGTACCGGCGCAGGATGAGATGGGCATGGACTACATCCCGGTCTATGCCGAGGAGGAATCACCCAAGGGTGAGCGCAAGGTACTCTTCTATCGCAATCCGATGAATCCGGCCATTACCTCACCGGTGCCTGCTCAGGACGAAATGGGCATGGACTATATCCCGGTCTATGCCGATGACGAGCCTGCCGGCGACTCGCTGGGCACGGTCAAGATCGATCCTACCGTGGTACAAAACATCGGTGTACGCAGTGCCAAGGTAGAACGGCGCGATCTCTCCCGTCAGGTCAATGCGGTGGGGCGTATCGACTATGACGAACAGCGCCTGACGCGCCTGCATCCCAAGGTGGATGGCTGGGTGGAAAAGCTGTTCGTGCAGAAGACCGGTGAGACGGTGGATAAGGACACCATCCTGCTCAGTGTCTATTCACCGCAACTGGTGGCGACGCAACAGGAATACCTGCTGGCGCTGCGTAATTTCGAGGCCTTGTCCAACAGTCCATACAAGGATATCCGTGAAGGGGCGCGTGAAATGGTGCAGGCGGCGCGTGAGCGTCTGGTGTTTCTCGATGTGCCCGAGCACCAGATCCGCGAATTGGAGCAGGGTAAGGCCATCAAAAAGAGTCTGCATATCCATTCTCCCTATCGCGGCGCGGTGATGAAGGTGGGGGCGCGCGAAGGGCAGTTTATCAACCCGGCCCTGGAACTCTATACGATTGCTGATTTGAGCGTGGTCTGGGTCTATGTCGATGTCTATGAAGACGATCTGCCCTGGGTAAAGCTGGGCGACCAGGCTGTTATGAAGGTGACGGCCCTGCCCGGGCGTACCTTCACCGGCAAGGTGAGTTACGTCTATCCCTATCTGGAGAGCAAGACGCGTACGGTCAAGGTGCGCCTGGAGTTTGCCAATGCCAAGGGCGAGCTAAAACCTGAGATGTTTGCCGATGTGGTGCTGGCCTCCAGCCGGCAGATCAATACCCTGGTCATCCCCAGTGAGGCGGTGGTGCGCTCGGGCAACCGTGAACAGGTTTTCGTGGTGCGTGGCGGCGGTAAATTCGAACCCCGTGAGGTGCAGTTGGGTGTCAGTGCCGATGCCTTTGTACAGGTCTTGTCCGGATTACAAGAGGGCGATGAGGTGGTGACCTCCGCCCAGTTTCTGATCGATTCCGAATCCAAGTTGCGCGAGGCCACCGGCAAGATGCTCGATGGTGGCGGCGCCAAGCCCCAGGACATGTCCATGGATGACATGAATATGGATGAGCTGAATATGGAGTTGATGCAGGAGATGGACATGGGCGATATACGCCTGGATCAACCTGCCCCGGCCGGTAACCACACCGGTCACCCGGCACATAACTAGGGGGGCGTATGATTACGGCAATCATCAACGCTTCGTTGCGTGAAAAATTTCAGGTCATCATCGTCACCCTATTGCTGACGGCCGCCGGCGTCTGGGCACTGGTCACTACGCCGCTGGATGCCATCCCCGACCTGTCCGACGTGCAGGTGATCGTATTTACCGAATACCCCGGTCAGGCACCGCAGGTGGTGGAGGATCAGGTGACCTACCCGCTTACCACTGCCTTGTTGTCAGTACCCTATGCCAAGGTGGTGCGCGGTTACTCCTTTTTCGGCTACTCCTTTGTCTACATCATCTTTGAGGATGGTACTGACATGTATTGGGCGCGCTCGCGGGTGCTGGA
>DKAX01000188.1:4663-13628 GCA_002450975.1 Proteobacteria bacterium UBA6915 | reverse complement strand
GACTGATTGCGCCTGCCGTTGCGCCTTTCGCTGGTCGATATAGTTTTTTCCAGCAATCAGAAATCCCAGGCCGATAAAGGCCCCCGGTGGCAGGATGGCCAACAGGAAACCACGGTAGTCCTCGATCAAAGTCACAGTCAGCCAGCGGGCACCCTCACCGAACATCAGGTTTGCCTGTGAAAACAAGGTGCCCATTCCCAGCAGTTCACGCATAGCGCCCAAAATTACCAGCACTATTGTGAATCCCAAACCGATGGCCAGCCCGTCCAGGGTAGAGCGGCTGACATTGTTCTTTGAGGCGAAGGATTCGGCACGGGCGATGATGACGCAGTTGGTGNNGAGGCAAAGGCCTCGGCGCGGGCGATGATGACGCAGTTGGTGACAATTAGTGGGATGAAGATCCCCAGCACCGTATAGAGGTCGTAGAGAAAGGCATGCATGGAGAGCTCGACCACGGTGACGAAAGAGGCGATCACCAGTACGAATACCGGGATGCGCAGCTCGGGGCGGACCAGATTGCGAATCAGGGAGACGGTGGCATTAGAGCCCATCAGTACCAATGTGGTGGCAATACCCAGGCCCAAGCCGTTGATCACAGTGCCGCTGACTGCCAGCAGGGGGCACAGCCCCAGGAGTTGTACCAGGGCGGTGTTGTTGTGCCACAGCCCCTGTTTGGTGATATCGCTGTAGCTAGTCTGGCTCATGGTCGCTCTCCACCGGATGTTTGGCCTGGGTGGCCTGTTGGAAAATGACCTCCCGGTTCTGTTGATAATAGATCAGGGTTTTGCTGATAGCCTTAACTACTGCCCGTGGCGTTATGGTGGCGCCGGTAAACTGGTCAAAGACGCCACCATCACGGCGCACCTTCCACTGTTCTTTGCTGGGGGTTTGCAGCGACAACCCGGAAAACTGCAGGATCCAGGGGGAGCGTTTGGCCTCAATCGCATCTCCCAGTCCCGGTGTTTCGCTGTGGGCTATAATCCGCACTCCGGCCAGGGTGCCATTGTAGTAAATGCCCACTAACAATTTTATGGCGCCGCCATAGCCATCCGGGGCCGCTGAGGTGATCAGGGCTGCCAGCGGTTCGCCTTGTTGCCGTGCCCGATAGATACTTACCGGTTCTTTGCTGCCCAACATCTCCGGTTCGTTCACTTCGATGTAGTCGTTGAACAGGTCGTTGTCGTACTGCTCTTCACTGATGATCTGGTGCAGGCTGCGCAGCAAGGCCGCCCGTTCCGCCTCGGCGATGCGATCTTTGGTCAGGGCGTGGGTCAAGGCGACCAGCCCGGTGCCCATGACGGAGAACAGGGTGAGCAGGATGGCGGAGCGGGTCATATGGGCGGTAAGCATGACTACTCCTTGGGACCGTGGCCGTACACCCGAGGCTGGGTGTAGTAGTCCAGGGTTGGTGCAGCCATATTCATCAATAACACGGCGAAGGCGACACCGTCGGGATAGCCGCCCCAGGTGCGAATCACGTAGGTCAATATCCCCACGCCAGCCCCAAACAAGAGGCGCCCTTTGGGCGTAGTGGCTGCGGATACCGGGTCAGTGGCGATGAAGAACGCGCCAAGTATGGCTGCGCCGCTGAATATATGGAACATGGGCGAGGAGTAGCTGTCCTGGTCGCCCAGGTAGAAAATCAGCGCCATTACAAACAGGGAGCCCAGCATGGCCAAAGGAATACGCCAGTCTATGACCTTTTTATAGATAAGCCAGAAGCCACCCAGCAAAAACCAGTTGTCCACCCATTCCCAGCCTAATCCACCGAAATCACCGAAGATGCTGATTGTTTGCTGGGTTTCGCCAATGGTGATGCTTTGGCTGAGTTGGGTTTTGATGGTATCCAGTGGCGTAGCCATGCTCATGGCATCCAGCTTCAGTGCTACCGGTTGTTGGCCGGAGAATATGGCTTCCAGGGCCTCTGTGAAATAGAGGTTGTAGACACCCAGATTTTGTGGCGCCAGCCAGCTGGTCATCTCCAGGGGAAAGGAGATCAGCAGCATCACATAGCCAACCATGGCCGGATTGAATGGGTTGTAACCCAGGCCGCCATACAGATGCTTTGCGACGATAATCGCAAAGGCCGTGCCGGTTACCGTTATCCACCACGGCGCCAGGGGCGGGATGGCGAACACCAGCAATAAAGCAGTGACCACGGCGCTGAAATCGGTGAGGAAAACCTTGAGTGAGCGTTTACGAAGAAATAGCATGGCCCCTTCGCAGATCAGAGCGGTCCACAGGGCAATGGTGAACTGGATGGCGATACCCCAGCCGAAGAAATAGATGGTGGCGACCAGTCCCGGTAACAGTGCCGCGATCACCCGGAACATCAGGGTACGGACGTTGATCGGGGCGTGTATGTGGGGTGAGCTGGGGGTGTGTAAAAGACTCATTCCGCTTCACCTGCTGGGCTGTCGCCATCCTTGGCAGTTTTTTTCTGCTGCCGGCGGCGTTCCACTTCGTCGATCATTTTTTGTTGCTCCGGCGTCAGGTTGGTGGTGTTTTTAGGCTCGGCCTGTTCTTGTTTCTGTCTGGCACGCTGTAACGCAGCCTGGATGGCCGCCTTTTTGGCGTCCTGTTCAGCCGCCTGGTTGTCACCCTTCAAGGCCTGCAGTGCTGCCTTCTTCTGGCGGTGGCGCTCCTCCTTGGCCAAGCGTTCCTGTTCCTGGCGTTCCAGGCGTTGATCATGGCGACGCTTGGAGAGTTCCGCCCGCTGTTTGTCGCGCTCCTGCTGCCAGATCTCGGTTTTGGCATAGCGATAATATTGCACCAGTGGAATATGGCTTGGACAGACATAATCGCAGCAACCACACTCGATGCAATCAAACAGATGGAGATCCTGAATACGGTCCATTTCCTTGGCGCGTGCGTACCAGAAGAGTTGTTGCGGCAGCAGGCCCATGGGGCAGGCCTCCATACAGGCACCGCAACGTATGCAGGGCATAGCGTCGCCGCGATGGGAGAGCGGCATATCCGCTACTGTGGCGGCCAATACGCAATTGGTGGTTTTTACCACCGGCACCTGCAGGTGGTGCAGGGCGTAGCCCATCATGGGGCCGCCGATGACCACCTTGTCCAGGGTCTTGAGGCTGCCTCCGCATTGTTCGATCAATTCGGATACCGGTGTGCCTATCAACACCTCCAGGTTTCGCCGCTTGGCCACACCGCCTGCAATGGTCACGTAGCGCGACAGCAAGGGCTCACCCAATTCCACAGCACGGTAGACCGCGTAGGCAGTGCCCACGTTCTGGCAGACCACGCCGATATCCAGGGGAATGCCGCCAAAGGGTACCTCTTTGCCGGTGAGCACCTGTATCAACTGTTTTTCGCCGCCAGCGGGATAGACCGTAGGCACGGCAATAACGTCCACGCCGTCGACGCCGGTATATTCCACCGCCGCACGCAAGGCCTCATAGGCCTCCGGCTTATTATTTTCGATGGCGATGACGCATTTTTGTGCGCCGGTGGCGTGGCGCATCATCAACATGCCGGCGACGATCTCCCAGGGTTGCTCACGCATGAGCATCTCATCGCAGGTGATATAGGGTTCGCACTCAGCTCCGTTGATGATCAGCATCTCTACCGGTTTATCACGGCTATTGAGTTTGACATGGCTGGGGAAGCCGGCGCCGCCCAGGCCGACAATACCTGCCTCGTGGATCAGGCTGCGCAGCTCGGCCGGTGACAGGTGTTTGTAGTTGCCCTTGGTTTGTGTGCGCAGGCGCCACTGCTCCAGGCCATCGGTTTCGATGACCAGGGTCGGGCCGGTCAGGCCGGAGGGGTGGTTGAGTGGGTGGTCTTCGATGGCGGCGACCACACCGGAGCTGGGTGCATGCAGAGGCGCGCTCAGGGGCTGATTGCTATCGGCGATCTTTTGGCCCTTTAATACCCGATCACCTACGTTGACCAGTGGTTGCAGCGGTTCACCGACGTATTGCTGTAGTGGCAGATAGAGGCGCGCCGGCAGCTGTGCCGCGACCACCGGCAGGCGGGGGGGTTCTTTTTTGTGTTCCTCCAGCGCCACGCCGCCCCGGAAATGATGCAGTCTATGATAGGGGCTGAGCATCATGGTCTGGTTTGTGTCCTGGGTTTGGGGAATGGCCACTGCCAGGTGGCCAAGTCCGTTTTTACCGGGGTGCGGTGTATACAGTCCACCGGGCAGACCGGTATGCACAAATCACAACCGGTGCACTCATCGGCAATGACCGTATGCATCTGTTTGGCAGCGCCGATGATGGCATCTACCGGGCAGGCCTGGATGCACAAGGTGCAACCAATGCAGACCTGTTCATCGATATAGACGATGGTCGGCTCTTTGATTTCGCCGTTTTCCGGGTTGAGTGGTTTGGCATCCCTCCCCAGGAGATCGGCCAGGGCGATTATAGTGGCCTCGCCGCCGGGCGGACACTGATTGATATCCGCCTCGCCATTGGCTATGGCTTCGGCATAGGGGCGGCAACCGGGGAAGCTGCACTGGCCGCATTGGGTCTGCGGCAATAACTGATTGATCTGATCCACCACCGGTGAGCTCTCCACCTTGAAGCGGATGGCGGCATATCCCAGTAAAAGGCCGAACAGGATTGCCAGCAATCCTAAGGCAGTGATGGCAGCCATGGGCGTTATCCTTTCACCAGGCCGGAGAATCCCATGAAGGCCATGGACATCAGGCCGGCAGTGATCAGGGCGATGGCCGGACCGCGAAATACCGTTGGCACATCGGCCACGGCAATGCGTTCACGCATGGCGGCGAAAAGAATCAGCACCAGGGAGAAACCGACGGCGGCACCGAAGCCATACAGGGCCGATTGCATGAAGCCGTGATCCTGCTGGACATTGAGCAGGGCCACACCCAGCACGGCGCAGTTGGTGGTGATCANNGGGCTGGTCTTGTGCACCACCATTTCGGTGAACTGGACCACTACGGCGATGACCAGGATAAAGGTGATGGTGCGCAGGTATTCGGCGTCAAGTGGCTTGAGCAGGTATTCATTGGCCAGGTAGCTGGTAATGGAGGAGAGGGTCAGGACGAAGGTGGTCGCCAGGGCCATACCGACCGCTGTCTCCAGTTTGCGTGAGACGCCCATGAACGGACACAGCCCCAGAAATTTCACCAGGACGAAGTTGTTGACCAGCACCGTGCTGATCAGAATTAAGGCATATTCCTTCATTACTCTCGAGTCAGAATGCGCGCCAGCGGTGTTATATAACCGGCTGATAGTCTAAACAAACGATTGCCACTTGTGATAGTAGGTAGCAACCGCCACCAAGACAACCAGAGATTGTCCGGGGTAAGGCGTTTGGGGCTATTTTACCTTCATGCCGGGTTGAGCTCCGTCATCGGGATTCAGAATCCACAAATCTTTACCACCGGGACCTGCAGCAAGCACCATGCCTTCGGAGACACCAAAGCGCATCTTACGTGGCGCCAGATTGGCGACCATGACGGTGAGCTTGCCTTGCAACTGCTCGGGACTGTAGGCGGACTTGATGCCGGCGAAGACATTGCGTGTCTCACCACCCAGATCTAATGTTAGCTGCAACAGTTTTTCCGCACCCTCTACGTGGTCGGCCTTGACGATACGGGCGATACGCAGATCGACCTTGGCAAAATCTTCAAAGGCGATGGTGTCCGCAATGGGATCGGTGGCCAAGGGGCCGCTGGTGGGCTTGCTGCTCTCTTGCATGGTCTTGATGTCCTCTTTGGATGCTTCCAGCAAGGCGTCGACATTGCTCTGCTCGACGCGCTGCATCATGTGGCTGAATTTGGCAATGGTATGACCCAGCAGCGGCGACTGTACGCTGCGCCACTGCAGGGTTTCATTGAGAAACTCCTCGGCCTTTTGCACGGTGGTGGGAATGATAGGCTTCAAATAAGCCATCAATACACGAAACAGGTTGATGCCCTGGGAGCAGACCGCATGAAGTTCTCCATCACGTTCGCTCTGTTTGGCGATCACCCACGGCTGTGCGGTGTCGATGTACTGGTTGGCCTTGTCGGCCAGGGCCATGATGTCGCGTACTGCGCGTGAATATTCGCGATTCTCGAATAACTGGGCCAAAGAATCGGCGGCGTCGGCGAACTCCTGGTAGAGCTGCGGTTCCGGCAGTTTGTCCGCCAGTCGGTTATCGAAACGTTTGTTGATGAACCCTGCGCAGCGGCTGCCGATGTTAATCACCTTGCCAACCAGATCTGCGTTGACGCGCGCGACGAAGTCTTCCAGGTTGAGGTCGATATCCTCCACGCGGTTATTGAGCTTGCCGGCGATGTAGTAACGCAGATACTCGGGATTGAGGTGATCCAGGAAAGTGCGCGCCTTGATGAAGGTGCCACGCGACTTGGACATCTTGGCGCCGTTTACAGTGAGAAAGCCGTGCACATAGACCGCATTGGGCTTGCGATAGCCGGCCCCCTCCAGCACTGCCGGCCAGAAGAAGGTGTGAAAGCGCATGATGTCCTTGCCGATGAAGTGGTAGAGCTCGGCCTGGCTGTTGGCGCCCCAGAAGTCGTCGAAGTTCAAACCTTTTTGCGCACAAAAATGTTTGAAGCTGGCCATGTAGCCCATGGGGGCGTCCATCCAGACGTAGAAGTATTTACCTGGTGCGTCGGGGATCTCGAAACCAAAATAAGGCGCGTCACGGGAGATGTCCCAGTCCTGTAGCCCGGCGCTGAACCACTCATCCATCTTATTGACCACCTCGGGCTGCATATGGGCAGCCTCACCGGCCTTGGGGTGGATCCAGTCACGTATCGATTGTTCGAAGTCAGCCAGTTTGAAGAAAAAGTGTTCCGATTCCTTTTCCACTGGCGTGGCGCCACTGACCACCGAGCGCGGGTTTTTTAATTCGCTGGCATCATAGGTGGCGCCACAGACCTCACAGTTGTCGCCGTATTGGTCCTCGGCGCCGCAGCGTGGGCAGCTGCCCTTGACGAAGCGATCGGGCAGAAACATCTGTTTTTCCGGATCGAACAGCTGACTGATGATGCGCCGCTCGATGTGGCCGGCATCGCGTAGCGCCAGATAGATAGATTGGGCGATCTCACGGTTTTCCTGAGAGTGGGTGGAGTAGTAATTGTCGAAACCGACGGCAAAACCGGCAAAATCGGCCTTGTGCTCCTCGGCCACCTTGGCGATCAGCTGCTCAGGGGTAATACCCTCCTGCTGGGCGCGCAGCATGATGGGGGTGCCGTGGGCGTCGTCGGCGCAGACGTAGTAACAGGTGTGGCCGCGCATGCGTTGAAAACGGGCCCAGATATCGGTTTGAATGTATTCCACCAGGTGACCCAGGTGGATAGGGCCGTTGGCGTAGGGCAGGGCGCTGGTGATCAGGATATTGCGCATTTTCTCTTTCGTACCGTAAGGTTTTTGCCGTTGAAAAAGGCGACACTTTAGCATATTGCGCCCACTTTCCCATCCCGCGGCACGCTCACACCGCAGGATTGGCTGTCGTATTTAGGCTATAGTGAGACTACCAGAGTAAATTAGTAAAGTATTCCTCTCCCCATTTAGTTCAGAACCCGCTAATATAACGCCCATTCAAACAGGTCTTGGCAGGAGTGTATAAAACCATGGCAGAAATATCGAAATTACAGGTGGAAACCGCAATCAAGTCGTATACCGACCCCTATCTTGAGAAAGATCTGGTATCCGCCGGGGCGGTCAAGGATATCAAGATCGACGGTGGCAAGGTGGCGGTTACGGTCAGCCTGGGCTTCCCCGCTGCCGGTTATGTTGCGGATCTGGCCAAAGAGGTAAAGGCCAAGGTTGAGACCATCAACGGTGTCAGCAGCGCCGAGGTGACGGTCAATGTGAACATCGCCAGTCATGCCGCCCAGAAAGGTATCAAGCATGTCAAAGGCGTGAAGAATATTATCGCTGTCGCTTCCGGCAAGGGTGGCGTGGGCAAGTCCACCACGGCGGTCAATCTGGCTCTGGCCCTACAGGCCGAAGGTGCCACGGTTGGTATCCTGGATGCAGACATCTACGGTCCCAGTCAGCCGCGCATGCTGGGCAGCAATGCCAAGCCCGATTCCCAGGATGGTCAGAGTCTGGAACCGGTGATCAGTCATGGCATACAGTCCATGTCTATCGGTTACCTGATCGAGGAAGAGACCCCCATGATCTGGCGTGGTCCCATGGTCACCCAGGCCCTGGATCAACTGCTGAACGACACCAACTGGCGTGAAGTGGATTACCTGATCATCGACCTGCCGCCCGGTACTGGTGACACCCAGTTGACCCTGGCGCAGAAGGTGCCAGTCTCCGGCGCGGTTATCGTGACTACACCTCAGGACATTGCCCTGCTGGATGCGCGTAAAGGTTTGAAGATGTTCGAGAAGGTCGAGGTACCGGTACTGGGTATCATCGAAAATATGAGCATCCACATCTGTTCCAAGTGTGGTCATGAAGAGCACATCTTTGGTCAGGGCGGCGGTCAGCGCATGTCCGATGATTACGATGTCGCTTTCCTGGGTGCCTTGCCGCTGGATATCAGTATCCGCGAACAGGCCGACAGCGGTAAACCGACTGTGGTGAATGATCCACAGGGGCGTATCGCCCAGATCTACCGCGAAATCGCCCGTCGTGTTTCCGCCAAGCTGAGTCTGCGTGCCAAGGATCACAGCACCAAGTTCCCCAAGATTGTTATTCAAAACAATTAAGACTGACGGACAGTTGAAAACAAAAAGGCGATGGTGACATCGCCTTTTTTATTGGCTGAGTTTGAATCTGGCAACTAGACCACTTAAATCATGCATTTCGTCGTTGATGGTTTGGATGGAGTTGACCATGCGTTGGGCCGCGGCGGCGGTGTTGTCGGCCATGGTGGCAATGCTGTGTATCATGCGGTCGACCTCTTCGGCGGCGCTGCTTTGTTCTTCAGCCGCTGCAGCGATTTCGGTAGTCATGTTTTTGATGGTGGCAGCGCTTTGCACAACGCGCTCAAGAGCGCTGCCCGCTTCGGC
>DKAX01000188.1:0-4638 GCA_002450975.1 Proteobacteria bacterium UBA6915 | reverse complement strand
TTGATGCTGTCCATGGTCTGGGCCACGGTGCGTTTGCCTTTTTCCGCTACGGTATTGGAGTCGCCCGCCGCATCGGCTGCTTGCACCGTATTACGCGCCACCTCCTGTACAGTGGCCGCCATTTCGTTCATGGCAGTGGCTACCTGGTCGATGTGTGAGTGCTGGGTCAGGATGTCTTTGTTGGCACGGGTCAGCTCATCGGTAATGGTTTCGGTGTCATTGGATACCTTATTGGCGACTTCTATAACCTTGCCTACCAATTGACTGATGCTCGTCAGCATATTGTTATATTCAAAAAATATCTGGCCTATCTCATGCTCTTTATTGTCCACCGCGAGCTGTTTTGAGAAATCACCCTGGCTTACCTGAACAAAGTGTTTCTTGAGTTCCTCTATTTTACGCATCAACCAAGTGGCGCCGAAAATACGGCCAAGCACTACCAGTACCAGGATGCTCAGGGTCATGCTAAAGGCTACCACTTGCATTGTGCGGACACTGCTTTCAGCTTCTTGTGCCATCATGCCCACACCTTTATTCATTTCCGCCAGCACCGATTGGGAAAGAGCGTTTATCTCTTTTAACGCATCTGGATCCTTGGTGTCGGCAAAGGACTGCAGTGCCTTTTTATATTGCTGCCAATATCGGTCAACAACATTGAGTTGGGCAACGACGGGTGGTGAGATCTGGGCCTGAATGCGTGCGGAGGCATCACCGTTGAGTAATTTGATGTGCGACTGTTCGAACAGGCTGATGGTCTTTTCCAGGGTGGCACGATCGCCAAGATCCTGGGTTAACAAAATGGCCTCTTTGGCCATTTTTTGGCTTAGCATGCGCTGGCGTCCGGCTATATCCACGGTAGTGGCGTCGCTGCCCAGGCTGAGAAACAGGGTAACTACGGTGACGGCAGCCAGGAGAAAGATCAGGGCATAGGAGAACAAAAACTGGCCGTTGATGGTTTTAATCCCTAGGAATCGAAGAATCCTTTGAATTAGCAAGGCAGCGATTTCGTACATTTTTTGTTTCTCAATGGCCTGGTTGCGGTAGTAAACAGTACTCTTTGTCAGGTTTTCCCCCTCAGAATGTCGGCATTATTGACGAAAATTTGAGATATTTTATACGCGGTTGGTAGGCAGGGCGGATGGACTGCTGTACCTGACAAGCGTTGCTGTTTAGAATATGCCCCTTTTATGCCGGCGGGAAATAGAACGAGATGAGTATTAAATCAGACAAGTGGATTCGACGCATGGTGGACCAAATGGGCATGATCGAACCCTTCGAAGCTGGTCAGGTTCGTGAGGTCAATGGCGGTAAGATCGTTTCATACGGGACTTCAAGCTATGGCTATGATGTTCGCTGCGCCGATGAATTTAAGATTTTTACCAATATCAACAGCACCATAGTCGATCCCAAGAACTTCGATCAGGGTAATTTTGTCGATTTCAAAGGTGATGTCTGCATTATCCCGCCTAACTCATTTGCGCTGGCGCGTACTGTGGAGTACTTCCGTATTCCACGCAGTGTGCTGACCGTTTGTCTGGGTAAGTCGACCTATGCCCGCTGCGGTATTATTGTCAACGTCACCCCCCTGGAACCAGAGTGGGAGGGGCACGTCACTTTGGAGTTTTCCAACACTACCCCCTTGCCGGCCAAGATCTACGCCAATGAGGGTGTGGCACAAATGCTGTTTTTCGAGTCCGACGAGGTCTGTGATACATCGTATAAAGACCGGGGTGGCAAGTATCAGGGGCAGACGGGGGTAACCCTGCCTAAGACCTAAGTGGGGTTTTTATTCGGCGTCGGGATGTCCGGGTTGTGTTGCGTCGCCGGTGGAAAGCTCCGTTGGCGCCGCATCCTGCTCATTTTCCAATTGCACTGTCAGGCCCTTGATCAGGGATAGTTGTGCCTTGATGCGCCGACCGTTCTCCTCCTCCTGTTCAATGCGTACCGGCAGGTAGTTCAGGCGTGGTGCGCACCACATGGTGGTGTTTCGTTTGTCGCCCACCCTCTGGACTTTGATGGTTTTTAAGCGGCCGAGCGGGGTATCGATGTGTGCCTCACCCAGGGCTTGTATGGTGTATTGCTTGAGTTTTCCACCATCGGCAATTTCATAATTAAACTCTGTTAGTCCCTGTTGCAGGTCCACCATAAGTGCAATTTGGTAGATGAGTTTGTCCAGGGCGTTGCCGGGGATGGGCATCTGCCAGGGATCATTGTTTATGGTATTGGTGACAAGGAATTTGTCCCAGTCGAAATTCAGGGTGACATCGCGCTCGGTTTGTCCATCACTGCGCAGGTAGCTGTATTCCAGGGGGCGCACGCGGTTTTCATGGACAATCCAACGACTTCGTTCAATGATGTGTCCACGCGCAAGCAGTGAAAATACCTTATTCGGGCGAGTCTCCGATTCATAGGTAAAGCTGCCATCGTCGTTGTGGCTGAGGGTGCGCCGGGTCTGGCCGAAATGGATCACGCCGCGATACAGGTCATAGTAGGCAGTGAACTCCGGCAGGCGGATTTCGGCACGCGCAGGCAAGGCGATACAGAGTAGATATAACAGAAGCGTCCATCGAAGCATGGTGTTATTCCGCGGATCGTCCTGTCTGGGTGAAAACCATCATAGTCATTAACTATAACAAAGATTACTCAACAGTCACTTTTCGTCTCTGTTTGCCGCAGGGCTATCAAGTTGATTGAAGAAGGGCAGAAAACGCCGGTAGAGCAACACGCTGGCGTAGGCCACTCCAATACCCAGGGCAAACCCCAGCAATACCTGGCTGGGATAGTGTTTTCCGAGATAGATGCGCGACAACGCGACGCTCACGGTGACAATGACCATCGTCAGGCCCCAGTCCAGCCTGCGTGTGGCCAGGATGACAAAGACCGTAGCGGCCGTAAAATCGAGTGTGTGGTTGGAAGGCAGGCCATGCAGGCCGTCGCCGCAGGCACCACCGGCCGGATTTTGCGGTTGCCGTACCAATTCCACCAAATCAAAGCAGGGACGGGCGATTTCACTCAGGTGCTTTATCGCGTAACCCAGCAGGTCGCCCAGGCCGACGGTCAGGAGCAGGCAGATCCAGAGTTTGAAACCGTTGTGCAGGCGATAGCGCCAGATGAACAGTAGCCCCAGTATGAGTAACAGCGGTTGGGAAAAGGTGGGTTTACTGGATACCCAGATCATAAAGCCATCCAGGGCCGGGTGGGCCCAGCCTTGGTTTATCCATAATAGGAGCTGTTGATCGGGGCTCATGGTTTGATCGGTTTACCATCAAGCAGCGCCTGGTGGTCCTGCAACGTCAGTCGTCCCTCTGCCAGCCAGGCGATTGCTTGAGGATAGATACGGTGTTCCTGTTCCAGCACCCTTTCAGCCAGAGACTTGGCATTGTCATTCCCCTGAACCGGTACCCGTGCCTGGATGATGACCGGTCCCATGTCCAGATCCTCGGTAACAAAATGGACGCTGGCACCGTGTTCCGCCGCGCCCGCATCCAGCGCCCGCTGGTGGGTGTTCAGTCCGGTAAAAGCGGGCAGCAGGGACGGGTGAATATTGATCAGTCTGCCGCGATAATGGCGCACGAATTCCGGTGTCAGGATGCGCATGAAGCCGGCCAAGGCGACGATATCCGGTTGGTAGCTGTCAACAACGGCCATCAGTGCCTGATCAAATTGCTGCCTGTCGGCGAACGCCTTGTGATCCAGGGTTTGAGTGGGTATGTGGGCGCTGCGTGCCTTGTCCAGGCCTAAGGCGTCAGCCCGGTTGGAGATAACCGCACATAGCCGGGCTGGGATGCCGCCCTGGGCGACGGCATCGATAATTGCCTGCAGATTACTGCCGGTACCGGAGATCAGCACCACCAGGTTAGGGGGTTGATGTTTGGGCATCACCGGATAATGACGTGCGGGTCACTTTGGTCGCTGGTTTCGATTTTGCCCAGGGTCCAGACAGTTTCGCCCTGTTGTTGCAGAATCTGCGTTGCTTTGGCTGCATCTGAGCCGTCAAGAATGACCACCATACCGATACCGCAGTTGAAGGTGCGATACATTTCATTATCCGCAATCTGGCCTTGTGCCTGCAGCCAGTCAAAAATCGCCGGCTGTTGCCAACTGTTACGTTGAATCACCGCTGTGGTATTCATGGGCATGACACGCGGCAGGTTTTCCAGCAGACCGCCACCTGTGATATGCGCCAGGGCATGCACGTCGACTTTTTCCAACAGGGCTAACAAGGGTTTGACGTAGATTCGAGTGGGGGCCAGCAGCCTGTCAATGAGGGTAGCGTCGTCGAAGCTCTGGTTCAGGTCAGCACCGCTGACTTCGATGACCTTACGGATCAGGGAGTAACCATTGGAATGAGGGCCGCTGGAGGCCAGGCCAATCAGTGTGTCACCTATGGCCACTTTACTGCCATCCAGGACCTTGCTCTTTTCCACCACGCCGACACAGAAGCCCGCCAGGTCATAATCGCCCTTGCCATACATGCCGGGCATTTCAGCGGTCTCACCGCCGGTCAGGGCGGCCCCCGCCTGACGACAACCCTCGGCGATGCCCTTGATGACATCGGCGGCGGCGTCCACATTGAGGTGACCGGTGGCGTAATAATCGAGGAAAAACAACGGTTCGGCGCCCTGGACGATGAGGTCG
>DKAX01000098.1 GCA_002450975.1 Proteobacteria bacterium UBA6915 | reverse complement strand
GTGAATCGGCTCAGGAAGATATGGGCGGCCGTATTTTAAAGCAGATGTTCGGCAAGCCGCGCACCCTGGCGGTA
The DNA here is from genome assembly GCA_002450975.1 of Proteobacteria bacterium UBA6915. Taxonomy (GTDB): domain Bacteria; phylum Pseudomonadota; class Gammaproteobacteria; order UBA6915; family UBA6915; genus UBA6915. The sequence goes on along the minus strand of DKAX01000098.1, from coordinate 17,597 downwards.
ACCTCGGGCATTATGACCACTATCGGTTTGATTCCGGGGATGCCCAATCTGGCATTCTTATCCCTGGCTGCGGTTACCGGCTATATTGCTTATTCAACGCGACAGCGACAGCAAGTCAAAAAGGAAGAGGAGCAGGAGGCGGCACAGCAGGAGAGGGAGCGCATACCTGAACAACGTGAGTTGAGTTGGGACGATGTACAGCCTGTTGATCTGATCGGACTGGAGGTGGGCTATAGATTGATACCCCTGGTCGACAAAGCCCAGGGAGGTCACCTGCTTGCGCGCATCAAAGGGGTGCGCAAAAAGCTNNTGATGGGGGTGAGTGTCGGCGAGGCGGAGATCTTTCCAGATCGCGAGCTGGCAATCAATCCTGGTGAAGTCTTCGGCAAGTTGGCCGGGAAAAATTGCAAGGATCCAGCCTTTGGCCTGGACGCTACCTGGATAGAAATCGGTCAACGCGAACAGGCGCAGGGTATGGGGTATACCGTAGTCGATGCCAGTACAGTGGTGGCGACACACCTGAGTCAGATTCTGCAAAGCCATGCCCATGAGTTGCTTGGCCATGAGGATGTACAGAAACTGATGGACAAGCTGGCAATTACGACGCCCAAGCTGGTCGATGAACTGGTTCCCAAGACCTTGACCATAGGCAAGATTCTCAAGGTGTTGCAGGGTCTGCTGGCCGAGGGTATTGCCATTCGCGATATACGTTCCATTGCCGAAACCCTGGCAGAACACGCGCCCCACAGTCAAGACACCGGCAGCCTGATCGCGGCGGTGCGCGTCGCCCTGGGGCGCTCAATAGTCCAGCAGATCAATGGTATGGCGCCTGAGTTGCCGGTCATGACGCTCGATCCGTCACTGGAACAGATATTGCAACAGACCGTTCAATCAGGCAGTGAAGGTGCGGGTATAGAGCCTGGTTTGGCCCAAAGGATTTACAACTCTTTGGCGGACAACGTGAAGAGTGTGGAAGCAAGCGGTGGCCCGGCGGTCCTATTGGTTTCTGGACTGGTGCGGCCGTTGATGGCCCGATTCGTCAAGAACTCGGTGCCCAATCTGCATGTGCTCTCCTTCAATGAGATTCCGGAAGAGAAGCAAATTCGCATTATCGCCAATGTCGGTGGCTCTATCGCCTCCGCCTAGGTCGCAGGAGATGCTGATCATGAGTGGGCCAAACCGGTGAACTGACCAAGCGCCGAACAGGATTAGCAGAGGTTGCGATGAAAATAAAAAGGGTGCGCGCTCAGGATATTCGCCAGGCGATAAAACAGGTCCGCGAGGAGCTTGGGCCTGATGCTGTCATTCTGTCCAATCGCCGGGTAAACAACGAGGTCGAGATTGTTGCCGCCATCGACTATGACGAGTCGATGTTGGATCAACCGTTGCGCCGCGAAGAGCTTCCTGCACTCAGGGATACCGTCAAGCCACCAGCCAGCGCCGGTGCACAGCAAAAAGTTAACCGTGTCGCAGAGGATTCCGCCGGGCAAATCGAACGTTTTTACTTTGCCGACGACACTGACTCAGCCAGGGGGGAAAAAAAACCGCAAAACCCGCAAAACCCGCAAAGCACCGATGGGACTCAACACGAGAGCCTGGTACGTGAGGTGGAGTATTTGCGAACGTTGGTTAGAGAGCGGGCGGCACCACCCGCTATCACACCGCTGGAACTGACCGACGCCGAGATTCTTATGTACCGTTTACAGTACGTCGGTTTCAGCACTCAATTGGCACAACGTTGGCTGCAATCCCATATCAACTCGCCACAAGCGCGTCACTCATTGGATAATCTATGGCGTCAAATCCAGGGGGACATTTCCCGTAGCCTGCCCATCGCCGGTGACGACATTCTGGACAAAGGCGGTGTGGTTGCGCTGGTTGGACCTACGGGGGTGGGTAAGACCACCACCATTGCCAAGCTGACTGCCCGCTACGCCTTGCGCCACGGCAGTAAGGATATCGCCCTGATTACCACCGACAACTACAGGGTCGGCGCCCATGATCAACTGGCGGTCTATGCCAACATCATTGGCGTGCCGCTGCACGTGGTCGGTCCGGAAGACTCACTGGACGATATCCTGGCGCGGGTAAAATCGCGACGATTGGTCTTGATCGATACCGCCGGGACCAGTCAGCGAGACAGTCGCATTGAACAACAACTGGCAACCATTGCCCGATCCCGTTTTGATATCCGTGTATATCTGGTGTTAGCCGCGGCCACCCAACATAACGTTCTGCGCCAGACCGTAGCCAGTTATCAACGATTGGTCCTGGATGGTTGCATCGTCACCAAACTGGATGAGGCCTTAACCCTGGGGGCCATTTTGAGTGCGGTCATCGAATCTCAATTACCAGTTGCCTATGTGACCGACGGCCAAAGGGTGCCGGAGGATCTGCAATTGGCGCGCACCAACAGTTTGGTCAATCTGGCACTAAGCGGCCAGGATCAAAACTGGCTCGAGGTGGACCAACAGGCGCAGATCGACAGGGGTTTTACCCGTACAGGGATTGGCAGGGTACACGGATGACCGATCAGGCTAGTGGATTAAGACGGGTGAGTAACCCTCATCCGGTACGGGTAATAGCGGTTACTGGCGGCAAGGGCGGGGTCGGCAAGACCAATGTGGCGGTCAATATGGCCGTCGCCAGTGCCATCGAGGGTAAAAAGGTCATGCTCATGGATGCCGACCTGGGATTGGCAAACGTCGATGTGCTGTTGGGCCTGCACCCGAAACAGAATTTGTCACATGTCATCGAGGGTAAGGCCACCCTGGAAGAGATAATTCTGCAGGGGCCTGCCGGCGTGATGGTGGTACCGGCCTCATCGGGGGTCAAGGCCATGGCCCAGCTCAACCCGGCTCAACATGCGGGATTGATCCGCGCCTTTAGTGAGTTGAGCCATCAGGTGGATGTCCTCTACATCGATACCGCTGCCGGCATTTCCGATATGGTCATGAATTTTGCGATCGCCGCCCAGGAGTTGATTGTGGTGGTGTGTGATGAGCCTGCATCGATCACCGATGCCTACGCACAAATCAAGGTTATGAACCGGGACTACGGTATAAACAGGGTCCACGTCCTCGCCAATATGGCACATAGCGTGCAGGAGGGGCGGGAGTTGTTCAATAAGATTGCCAAGGTTACCGATAAATACCTGGACATAGCCATAAGCTACCTGGGGGTAGTCCCCTACGACGATTCGCTTAAACGCGCCGTGCAGAAACAGCGTGCCGTGGTAGAGGCCTTTCCTCGAAGTAAGTCTTCAATTGCGTTCAAGAATTTAGTCCAGAAAACCGATAATTGGCCTATGCCCAGATTAGCCGGAGGCCATCTGGAGTTCTTCGTCGAGCGCCTGGTCCTCGCGAGTCAGCAACAAGGGGGTGTTTCTTTGTGAACAGTATTGCTGCCTATAGTTCGCTTAACAGTTTGTCGCAGGATGAGCTAGTCCGGACCTATACGCCGCTGGTCAAGCGTATTGCCTATCACCTGGTCAGTCGATTGCCACCCAGCGTACAACCGGACGACCTGATCCAGTCAGGGTTGATTGGCTTGCTGGAGGCACTACGCAACTATGACCCGTCTCAGGGGGCCAGTTTCGAGACCTATGCGGGTATCCGTATACGTGGCGCCATGCTCGACGAGGTCCGCAAGAACGACTGGATACCACGTTCCGTGCATAAAAAGGCGCGCATGTTGGCCGAGGTGGTAAAGAAAATAGAAAACGCCACCGGTCGCGATGCTCGCGACCATGAGATTGCCGATGCCCTGGGCGTGGGCCTGGAGGAATACCACCAGATTCTGCAGGAGGCCAACGCCTACCGGGTCTTCAGTATGGAGGATCTGGGTTACGAAGATAACAAGATACACGACATCATTCCTGACAATGCACCCGGACCGTTTGACGGCCTGTTGTCGGATGATTTTCGGGATAAATTGGCCATGGCCATTGCCAGTCTGCCCGAACGTGAGCGTCTGGTGATGGCTCTTTATTATGATGAGGAGCTCAACCTGCGGGAAATCGGTGCAGTTATCGGTGTGTCAGAGTCGCGGGTCAGTCAGATTCACAGTCAGGCGATTGTGCGTCTACAGGCAAGACTAAAACGTGAAGGAAGCCTGTGATATGCAAATCGGGCAGAGACGAATCAGGTCAATTTTGGATATATCTCACTGGAGGTTGCCTTGAACAAGAACATGAAGATTCTAATTGTCGATGATTTTTCGACTATGCGGCGAATCATCAAGAACCTTTTACGTGACCTGGGTTTTAACAATGTTGAGGAAGCCGATGACGGCGCGACGGCATTGCCCAAGTTGAAAAAGGGTGGTTTTGATTTTCTGGTCACTGACTGGAATATGCCGGGTATGCCGGGTATCGAGTTGCTCAAGGCCGTGCGCGCCGATCCCGAACTGAACACGCTTCCCGTATTGATGGTAACCGCAGAGGCCAAGCGTGAACAGATAGTTGAAGCAGCCGAGGCCGGGGTCAACGGTTACGTGGTCAAGCCATTCACCGCAGTAAATCTTAAGGAGAAGATTGAAAAGATCTTTGAGCGCCTCGAAGGCAATAGCTAACAAACAAAATGGTGTAAACATGGTGGAAATGCAATTGATAGACAAGGATGAATATCTGGCATTGGCGCGAGAGATGGTCTCTTGTTTGGAAAAGGATCAAATGACGGACGCGCAGCGAATTCTTGAAGAGTTCGCGCGGGCGCGTGAGTCCTACCTTTTTCAGGAATTGGGCAAGCTAACCCGTGAATTTCACGAAGCATTACAGGGGTTCAACGTCGATACCAATCTGGCCAACATTGCCGAACAGGATATTCCCGACGCGAAAGAGCGTCTGAACTACGTTATCAAGATGACTGATGAGGCAGCCAATCAGTCACTGGGTGCAGTCGAGAGCTGCATGCCAATCTGCGACAACATCGAAGAGAACAGCAAACAGTTGATTGATGAGTGGAAGCGCTTCATTCGACGTGAAATGGACCCGAAGGATTTTCGCCAGTTGAGCCAGAAGGTCGTTACCTTCTTGGCCGTGGCCGAATCCGATTCCGCCACTCTGAAAGCAAACTTGAATGACGTATTGATGGCGCAGGGCTTCCAGGATTTAACCGGGCAGATTATTCGCCGAGTGATCAAACTGGTCAACGACGTCGAGAACAGTTTGGTTAATTTAATTAAGATGAGCAGTCAGCGCGGTCTGGGTGTCAAGGACCATGTGGAAAAGAAATCCGAGTTGCATGGTCCGGTTGTACCGGGGTTGGACAAGGACAGTGTGCAGAACCAGGACGAGGTCGACGACCTGCTTTCCAGTTTGGGATTTTAGTCCTTCAGGATCCTTATGGCGATCGACGCAGACGACGAAATACTCCAGGACTTTCTCATCGAGGCAGGCGAGATTCTCGAGCAGCTCGGTGAGCAGTTGGTCGATCTCGAACAATCGCCCAACGACAAGGACCTGCTGAACGCGGTATTTCGCGGTTTCCATACCATCAAAGGCGGCGCCGGCTTCCTCAATCTGGATGCCATGGTAACCGTTTGTCATCGTGCCGAGGACGTTTTCAATCTGTTACGAAACGGCGAACGCCATGTCGATCCGCAACTCATGGATGTTGTGCTGCGTGTCCTTGACGTGCTTAACGACCAGTTCGAACAGATTCGCTCTGGGAATGATCCTCAACCTGCTGAACCCGTCCTGATAGAAACACTGGAGCGTTATGCTGTGCCGGCAAGCGCTGATGAGGTGCAATCCGAGGAACCCATAGCAGAGGAGCCTGTAGCGGAATTGCCGGTGGAGGACGTGGTCACAGAGGATGTCCCGACAGAGGAGATATCCGTCGACGAGGTGGCAACTGATGAGCTGCTACCGGATGAAATGCCCGTTGAAGAACTGGTTACGGACGAGTTGCCTTTGGAGGAGGTGGGTTTCGATCAGGAACTTCCCTCGGAGGTCGAGGTAAGTGAAACCAGTGCACCGGAAGCAGGTGATACACTGGACCCGGATTTTATTACCGACGACGAATTTGATCGGCTGCTCGATGCTTTGCAGGATCCGAAGATAGAAACCTCAGCCGCACAACCTGCACCGGAGCAGATGCAGACGGAAGAGCAGCAGGAGGTATCACCTGGTGACGATTTACACCCGGAAGAATTCGAGGCTTTGCTGGATGAAATGCAGGGGTTGGAAATTCCCGGTGATGAGTTGCCCGAAAATCCAAGTGTGGGCTCCGCGGAGGCAGAACCGGGCCAGTCGGTTGATGCCGACCTGATTACCGATGACGAGTTTGAAAATCTGCTTGATGAGTTGCAGGGCGGAATTCCGGCAACGGTTGCGGAATCCGCAGAGACTGGAATCGAAGAAGTCAAGGCGCCAGCCGGTGACGAGATTACCGATGAAGAATTTGAAAACCTTTTAGATGAGTTACAGGGTGAGGCAAACAAGCCGGAAATCGCGCAGACAAAGGTCGACACGGTTTCCGCACCGGCAAGTGATGAGATTACCGATGATGAGTTTGAAAATTTACTCGATGAACTGCAGGGAAAAGGCAGTCAACCGGCTCCTGCGCAGAGCGCGCCAGCCGCAAGCAATGATTTAATCTCAGACGAAGAGTTTGAAAACCTGTTGGATGAATTGCAGGGGGCGGGTGAGTCAAGTCAACCAATAGCCCCTCTTGCACAGTCAGCACCTGAAACATTGGACTCGGAGCTGGGGGTAGGTGAAATCAGCGACGAAGAATTTAGCGCCTTGCTGGACAAGATCCCCGATGATGGCGGCGATGGGGAAGCTGTCTCAGCGGCAAGTACCTCTGCTAGTGAAAGTGCACCGCCTGAAATACCCACGCTGTTGGAACAAACTATAAGCAATGATGTAGCGCCACCGCCCCCGGCACCCGCACCTAAGGCAGCCTCGACCAAATCATCTGACGAAATTACCGACGATGAATTCGAAAATTTGTTGGACGAATTACAAGGCAAGGCCAAGTCGCCAATGGCCGCTACAACAGCGCAAGAGACCAAGTCTGCTGCCGCTGCCGCCAAACCTGCTGCTGCGCCGGCCAAACCTGCTGCTGCGCCGGCCAAGCCAGCCGCTGCGCCGGCCAAGCCAGCCGCTGCCCCGGCGAAGCCAGCCGCTGCCCCGGCCAAGCCAGCCGCTGCCCCGGCCAAGCCAGCCGCCGCCCCGGCCAAGCCAGCCGCTGCGCCAGCCAAGCCAGCCGCTGCGCCAGCCAAGCCAGCTGCTGCGCCAGCCAAGCCCGCTGCTGCGCCAGCCAAGCCAGCTGCTGCGCCAGCCAAGCCAGCGTCTCCACCAGCCGCGAGTTCGGCCGCCAAGGCTGCACCAGCGACTGAAGACAAGGGGGCAGGCAAAGACGGCGCAGTCCAAACAGAGACCACCGTACGTGTCGATACCAAGCGCTTGGATGACATCATGAACCTGGTGGGTGAACTGGTGCTTGTGCGTAACCGCCTCTCCACATTGGAGGCCAGTCGCAGTGATGAGGATATGGCCAAGGCCGTCGCCAATCTGGATGTGGTAACTGCGGATCTTCAATCCGCCGTGATGAAGACGCGCATGCAACCGATTAAAAAGGTTTTCGGCCGGTTCCCGCGTGTTATTCGTGACTTGGCGCGCAACCTGAAGAAAGAGGTCAACCTGGAGTTGCGCGGTGAAGAGACTGACCTGGATAAAAATCTGGTTGAAGCCCTGGCCGATCCACTGGTCCACTTGGTGCGCAATGCCGTCGATCATGGCATCGAGGCGCCGGATGTGCGCGTGGCGCGTGGTAAACCACGTGCCGGTCAGGTCATCCTGTCAGCGGAGCAGGAAGGTGACCACATTTTGTTGACCATCGCCGATGATGGCGCCGGTATGGATGCTGAAGTCCTGCGTAAAAAGGCGGTGGAAAAGGGCTTGATGGATACCGATGCCGCAGCCCGCATGGACGAGAAAGAGTGTTTCAATCTGATCTTTGCTGCCGGTTTTTCCACCAAGACGGAGATATCGGATGTCTCTGGACGCGGGGTCGGCATGGATGTAGTTAAGAGCCGTATCGTACAACTGAACGGTACTGTGGAGATCCAATCGGCTCTGGGTAAGGGCTCGACCATCGTGATCAAAGTGCCATTGACGCTGGCGATCATGCCGACCTTGATGGTCCTGGTCGGACATCAGATTTTCGCTCTGCCATTGGTCAACGTCAGCGAAATCTTTCATCTTGATCTGACACAAACCAATGTGGTGGACAAGCAGCTTTGTGTCATGGTTCGTGACCGCGCATTACCGCTCTACTACCTGCGGCGTTGGTTGGTCAAGGGAGCCTCGTTGGATGAACTGCCGAAAGAGGGGCACGTGGTGGTGGTAACCGTAGGTAATCAGCAGGTGGGATTCGTGGTCGATATATTGATTGGCCAGGAAGAGGTCGTGATCAAACCCCTGGGGGCGATGTTGCATGGTACCGATGGCCTGGCCGGCGCCACCATCACCGGTGATGGTCGTATCGCCTTGATCCTGGATGTGCCTACTTTGCTGCGCAAATATGCCGGGCGGCGTTAGGAGACACGGATGACAGTCAAGGTGCTAATTGTCGATGATTCCCGCTTCTTCCGCCGCCGAGTGACGGAGATGCTTGAGATTGACCCACGTATCGAGGTTATTGGAACCGCTGCAGATGGCGAGGAGGCGATACGTCAGGTCAATAAACTGAAGCCCGACGTAATCACCATGGATATCGAAATGCCGGTTCTGGACGGTATTACCGCCGTACGCCGTATCATGGCCATCCGACCGACGCCTATCCTGATGTTTTCCACTTTAACCACCGAAGGTGCCCAATCTACCCTAGATGCTCTTGAGGCGGGGGCGCTGGATTTTCTACCCAAGCGTTTTGAAGATATCTCCTCGGACCGTGACGTGGCCAAGCGCACGCTGGTGGAACGCGTTTATATGCTTGGTCAAAAAGGATTGGCGGGATTTAAACCGGTGGTCTCGGCAAAGACGTCGACATCGGCAACACAAGCCAAAGCCTCCTCAACTTCATCACCACGGCCAGCGGCAACGCAGCCCGTTGTCGGAAAAGATGGCAAGGCCAGGAAATCGCAGAAGATTGTCGTGATTGGCACCTCTACCGGTGGTCCTGCCGCCCTTCAGGAGGTATTGAGTCATTTACCGAAAGATTACCCGGTACCCGTTTTGCTGGTGCAACATATGCCCGGGACATTTACCAATGCCTTTGCGCAACGTCTGGATCAATGCAGCGACATTGCTGTTAAGGAGGCCGCGGATGGTGAAGTGTTGCGTCCGGGGCAAGCCTATCTGGCCCCAGGCGGAAAGCAGATGGAATTGGAACAGAAGGGCGGTAGCGTCATTATCCGTATCAAGGGCAGCCCGCCAGAACAGAACTACAAACCTTGCGTAGATATTACCTTTAACTCAGTGGCGCAGGTATACCCCGGCCAGGCCCTGGCGGTCATCATGACCGGCATGGGGGCCGATGGACGAGAGGGTTGTCGCAAACTGAAAGAGACCGGTTGTTCGATTTGGATTCAGGATGAGAAGAGCAGCATAATTTTCGGGATGCCCCATGCCGTACAGGAAGCCGGCTTGGCGGATAGGATCTATTCGTTGACGGATATCGGTCCCCACCTGGTACATGATCTGGTCCATTGATTATGGACTTTCTCTCGGTAGTGGGACTGGTTATCGGCGTAGGGGCGATCTTTGTTGGGCAACACCTGGAAGGTGGGCATGTCAGTTCACTGATCAATGGCCCTGCCTTTTTAATCGTTGTTGGCGGCTCTTTAGGTGCGGGTTTGCTGCAAAGTCGTTTCGATGATTTTGCCCGTTCCATGATATCGGTACTGAAGATTTTTTTCCCCCCCGTTAATACGCGAGTGGCCGATTTGCGCCGAATTCTGGGCTGGAGCCAACTGGCAAGACGTGAGGGACTGCTTGGTCTGGAGCCTGAGATCGCCTCGCTATCCGACAATTTTCAACGTAAAGGACTGCAACTGCTGGTGGACGGTACTGACGGAGAGCAGATTCGTCAGGTGCTGTTGATCGACAGTGATATACGCCGGCAGCAGGAAGGTGTCAGCGCAGCTTTTTTTGAATCGATGGGTGGTTATGCACCCACGGTGGGAATCTTGGGTGCCGTGCTTGGTTTAATNNTGGCCAATCTGGTACTGATCCCCCTGGCCGGTAAGATGCGGCGCATTGCCCAACAGGAGGCTGACGGCAGGGAAATGATCATCGAAGGTCTGGTGGCCATTGCCGAGGGTGAAAATCCACGCAATATCGAACTATTGCTCGAAGCCTTTCTATAGCGGGACCTTTTCATGACCAGACGCAGAGCCAAGCCAGAACCGACCGCACGTACCGATCGCTGGCTAGTCTCCTACGCCGATTTCATCACACTGCTATTTGCCTTCTTCGTCGTGATGTATGCCCTGTCCAGCGTGCACGAGGAAAAATACCGGCAGTTGTCTCAGGCGCTGGATGCCGCTTTTGACGGTCCACCCAAACGTCTCGAGCCTATTGCCATAGGTGATCCGGAGCGATCCTCCATAATCCGTCCGTTGAACGGTACAGGCGATCTTTCGAGTGCATTGCAATCAGATCAAATAACGTCGAGCCATGAGGCGGGAATGGCACAGGATATTGCCGCCCTTGCCAGAAATATCGAACAGGAGATGGCTGTGTTGATGCAACAGGGAATTGTAGAGGTACACCGCAATAGCCATTGGTTGGAGGTGGTTCTGGATAGTGATGTATTGTTCGCGCCAGGTATTGCTGATCTGGAAACCGAGTCTCTGCCCATTGTACGACGCTTGGGTAAGACTCTGGCCCCCCTGGCGAATCAGATCCAGGTCGAAGGTTATACCGACAACACCCCAATATTCAGTGAGTATTTCCCCTCAAATTGGGAATTGTCCTCCGGTCGCTCAGCCAGTGTGGTACATGAATTGCTGTCTTCCGGGGTAAAGGGAGGGCGACTCAGCGCCTTGGGATATGCCGAGTATCGTCCATTTGCCACAAACCGGACCGAGCAGGGTCGAGCCCTTAATCGCCGGGTGGTGGTGGTGATCTTTAGTGTTCAACAGGATTATCGACTGATGCAGCAGAAGCGTTCCAAAGGGGACAAGCCATGAAGGTTTTTGCCGTTGCCAATCAGAAAGGCGGTGTGGGTAAGACTACGACCTCCGTGACGTTGGCCGGTCTATTGTCGCAGCACGGCCATAAAACACTGGTGGTGGACCTGGATCCTCACGGTTCCCTGACCACCTATTTTCGCTACGATGCGGAGCGCATAACTCCAAGTGTTTACGATTTGTTCGAACAACAACTGAGATCCGGGCATATCGGTGATGTTACCAGCGCCATTCGCCGCACCAGTTATAAAAATCTGCATCTGCTTCCGGCGTCGACTGCGCTGGCGACACTTGATCGCCAGATTGGCAGTCGTGATGGTATGGGGCTGGTGGTCCTCAAGTCATTGGACCAGATATCGCATCTCTATGACTACGTTTTTATCGATTGTCCACCGGTGTTGGGTATAGCCATGATCAATGCCCTTGCGGCCAGTGAACTCCTGTTGATTCCGGTACAAACGGAATTTCTGGCGCAGAAGGGTTTGGAACGTATGCTGCAAACACTGAAGATGGTGGTACGTGCCCAGAAATTTCCACTGCAACATCTGATTGTTCCCACGTTGTTTGACCAGCGTACCCGGGCTGCACGCGATATTCTTCAGGAGTTGCGTCAACGCTACGGCAGTTCAGTCTGGTCCTCTCAGGTTCCGGTGGATAATCAATTCCGAGAGGCCAGTCGCCTTGGGGTACCGTTATCGATTCGCGTTCCCCATGCGCGCGGAGTAGAGGCCTATAGCGAGTTACTGGATTTTATCCTGCACCGGGACGTGCCTTTCAGACAGGTGATGGGACAATGAATAGAAAAGACCGTTCGGCCAACCCAAATCGGCCATTCTCTGCCATTTCGCAGAACGAGTTACAGGGGTATTTACAGGATTTGTTCGATGAGGTCGAGGTTCCGTCCGACGACGTCCCCAGGAGTGACGAACCAAAACGATCACACTCAGATCCAGCTGCCGCTGCGCCGGTATCCCGGCCCGCACGCGTCGAAAACCGAACGCCAGGCGGTCCTCGAAAGGGTTTGCCGGAATGGGCCCGCCAACCGTTTCAGGGGTTGACCTTCGAGGTCGGCGGTTTGACCCTGGCTATTCCGTTGAGCAAGCTGTCCGGTGTTGATCGCCTGCCAAAGGGTTTTGGTTGCCAAAATTTAGAACCTGCCTGGTTGATGGGGGAATTTCAGCACCGTGGACAGAATGTACGTGTCGTCAACACGGAAAACTGGCTAATACCGCCAAAACATCGCGCTGCAGGCAAGGATACAGGCGCGGAAGCTACGTATGTCATTCTGGTGGGGGATGGTCAATGGGGCATTGCCTGTGATGAACCGGGAAAGGTGATCTCCATAGCCCCTATCGACATCAATTGGCGTAGTACGATAAGTCAGCGCGGTTGGTTATTGGGGACTGTACCCAAACATGTGTGTGTTTTGTTGGATATCGATTTGTTTGTCGCACTACTTACTCACAAGGCCAGCCAGGGGTAGTGGTGAAAGTATGGCGTGGAATTTGCTATATGGAATAGGTAGAGAGACTAGAGTGCTTTTAGCGTGTTTTTCGTGAGATAGCCAGAGACGAGGCAGCCGATGGAGAATCAGGCCCAGCAAAAAACCGGTGGTGACATGGTCAGATGGGTGACCTTCCGCCTGGACAAAGAGGTGTATGGCATCAATGTCATGCAAGTGCAGGAGGTTTTGCGCCTGACGGAGATAGCACCGGTACCCGGGGCGCCGGAATATGTCATGGGTATCATTAACCTGCGCGGAAACGTCGTCACCGTTATCGATACCCGAAAGCGCTTTGCTCTGGGACCTAAAGAGCTGGATGACGCTGCCCGTATTATTATCATCGAGGCAGCGAAATATACAGTGGGAATCTTGGTTGATAGTGTTGCTGAAGTTGTCGATCTGGCCATGTCGGAGATCGAAACCGCGCCCAGCGTGGGCAACGAAAACAGTTCAGAATTTATACAAGGTGTAGCCAGTCGTAATGGGGCATTGTTGATCCTGGTGGATCTGAATAAATTGCTGACCGACGATGAGTGGGAAGAGGTCTCGTCTATATAGTAATTTGTTTGTGTCGCGGTGCATGGCGGAAACGGCTATGCAGCCAGTGGTAAAAAAGGCTAACAGCGCGTCACCGTCGCCTCAAGGTTAGGAAAGGCAACCAAAGGGGGCGCAATGGCGGAGACGGGCGAAATTAATAGTGTATCTACGGTATGGCCTACAGGGGACCGAGGGCAAGGATTTCAGGGCTACAACCGGCGGCGTCCTTCGGGGCAACGCCGACAGCACGGAGAGCATGGTTCGCAGCGCGGTGGAGACGACGCGCAGCATCAGGACAATGGTAAATCCGATAGTGGCATTGATGAATATGTGTAATGGGGGATTGGTCTATGGGCGAAGAACTACTGGAATTGGTACCGATGGAACAAATTGCCTTGGTGGCATTAAGTGCAGTTATATTGCTGCTGTTTATGACCTATATCCGTATCTCCTTGCGCACCAGAGACAGGGTTATAGTCAAGCTGACACAGGATCTGGATATGGTTTATAACGGCGTATTCGGTCTTTTTGATCGAATTGTCCAATTAGAAACGCAGGCTGCCAGTAAACCGGCATCGGCGCCAATCAAGGGCACGCGGATCAATTTCAGTTTTGACCGCGCCAGACGCCTGATACAGGAAGGGGCCGACGTGCAGCGCCTGATCAGTGAGTGTGAATTATCCAAGGGAGAAGCCGATCTGATGGTGCATTTACATCGAATAAAGGGATCGCGTTTTTCGGACTACGGAAAGGTTTTGATGTAAGTACCTGGGCTAGTTGTCGAGATGTTCTAGTTTTGACTGCATTTTCACGGCATTCTTGTGGCGAATCTGTGCCATAAGGTGGCTGGGATCGTAGTGGAGACTGGTTTCCCAATATTCGATGGCTTTCTTTAGATTGTTATTGGATGCCATCACGCCTTTTCGGTAATAACTTTGAGCAAGTTTTCGACGTAGTGAATCTATTCGTTGCTTTAGCGTGGCATTATTAGAATCCCATTTCTGCGCTAAAACAAGAAGTTCATAGGCTCGGTCCTGTGCCCCGGTCTGTAATGCCTTGTCCGCCATCTTGCTGTAGGTGGCCGCAAGCAGGTGACGTGAAGTCTTATCATTAGGAAAAGATGAAAGGTATTTATTGAGTTCGGCGATTCCCTCCTCGAATTTCTCGTCAGCGATCAACTCTTGGCCTGATTGTAAATAGTAGTTTTCTTCGGCATTGCCGCTACCGGCGCGTCGTTGCCGATTTTGGGCATCGTGCTTGCTGACCTGGAGGGAGTATGTCTGTTCATAATCGAGGCTGCGCAGAAGTGCTATGGCATCCTCGTTTCCCGGTTCCAGCGCCAAGAGTTTTAAGTACCAGGAAGCGGCTAAATCATGTTGGGCGCTACGTAAAGCGCGTTGAGCGTTGTCCTGTATGTAGGCGGAACGTGCCTTAATTCGGGTTTTTGCCGCGATATAATTCTTTTGGACATTGACATCACCAGGTGCAAGCGTGAGAAGAATCCCCCATTCTGTGTAAGATTCACGCAGAAAGCCCTGGTCCAACAACAGTTTCGCATGATCGATTCGTTGCTGAATAATTCGGGATTTAGTGACGGAGAGATTGTGTAATGTCCCCGGTAAGGCCATTTTCGGCAATGACTGGCAGCCGCTTATAGTAATAGACAGCACTGCAAGACAGGGCTTTAAATATCTCATCTTAGATCGGCACTAATATAAACTTGAAGCTTGTTGCTGAATTCTGTCATGTCGGTGCCACCAAAAATCATGGTGCGCCGTATCATGAACGGGTAGGCGAAAAAAGGATTTGCGCCCGACTGGACAGTGAATGCCAATTCATACTGATTAGCCCGGATACTGTCGATAACCGGCTTGTCGGTATCGCCGAAGGGGTATGCGAAGGAGTGTAACGGTACACCGAGGTTTTCGCGCAATCTCTTTCCTGAAGCGATGACCTCCTGGTCGATACGTTTTTTGTAAGCGTCCTCGCTTTCGTCAGGGTAACGTAGCGCAAGGTTGGCGTGGGTTTTGGAATGGGGTTGAATATCGATCAGGCTGGAGTCAACCATTTCGCGCATCTCTTTCCACTGCAGGCCACCACTGGCGCCGATCAGGTCGGTATAGACAAACAAGGTTGCCGAAAAGCCGAATTTCCGCAGGATAGGGTAGGCGATTTGATAGGCTGATTTATAGCCGTCATCAATGGTGATCGCCACGGCGTCANNCACGGCCTTTTTCGGCAAAGGCGTATTACCACTGAGAAAGCCCACCAGTCTTTGCAACGGTATGACCCGGTAGCCGTTGTCGTGTAAATATTTCATCTGCGCGTAAAACTCTTCCGGCGAGACATAGAGTTTGTTTTTGTTATCGCCGAAACGGTGGTAACACAGAATGGGTACGGTTTGATATCCGTCACTGAAAATCCCTTTGATATTGCTGGCATGTTTGGGGATGACAATCTCTTTGTCGTGGCTGATATCACTGATATTGTTGAAATCGGCGATCACCCATGCCTTTTCCTCATCGCCCAGAAAGCGCTTGGCAAGGGATTCCAGGTTGTCGAAATTGCCCGGCATAACGATAACGTAGTCGTCATCTTCGGCGAGAATATGCGTCTGACTGTACGGCAGATGCTGGCAGCCAAAAAGTGCCAGAAACAAAATCGTCCCTATTACAAATGTCCAGCGCATGTGTGATTTCCTATTGGATCTTTTTATTGAGTTTGTCCACAAGTTTATTAAAAGCGGCGTAGAGTTTGCCAAATTCATCCTGACGTTGATCGCTGATACGCTCGGCTATCTTGTCACCAACAAGGGTATTCAGACCGCTTTCTACAATCTTAAGCGATTGTGTGATACGCGCACCCATTAGGAAGGTGGACACAAATACCGCAACTATGGTTACTGCCAACAGCGCAGCCAGTAGATACATGGTGACATTGGCTGTTTGGGTCAGGGATGATTTCGGTATCCCCAAATGGACTCGACCAATCTCCTTTTCCTGGAACAACACGGGCGCTTCGAAATCGAAGATATCACTACCCAGGTTATTGGTGTAGGCATTAACCGAGACATCGGATAAATGGCGGGTCAGGGCGTCGGTATAGCGCGGCGCGAAGGGTTTGCCTATGTTTTCAACATTGTCATCGCCACGGATAATGTTGCGGTGGTCGATTACAGTGATATAGCTGAAATTCTGTTTGTTTTTTGTCTCATCGACAAACAACTCGATGGTTACCCAGTCTTCGCTGAGAATCGGTACTGCGGCCTCCTTGGCGATGAACTTGATCAACGAACTGCCATAGTCGAACACATTGGATTCGATCATGCGGTATTGTTTGGAATAGATTATCGCCGCACTGGCACCCATGACACAGGTTACGACCACGGCCATTATGATAGACCACTTGAAGCGGATCGAGGCCAGGTTGGGTTTTTCCATTTCCTGACCGGTAATCTGTTTGTGAATGCTGATCAGTGCGGCGGCCAGTTCATTACCATTCTGGAATCTTTTGGCGGGATCCTTCTTCAACAATTTTTCGATAATCTGCACCAGTCCTTTGGGAAGGTCCGTGCGATAGGTCTCGATAGGTTTAGGATCATCGGTGGCAATCTGGAACAACAGTGTCGTGAGTGTGGTGCTGCTGAAGGGTTTTTGCTTGGTTAGAAGCTGATAGAGTATGACCCCGAGGGAGAACAGATCGGAGCGACCATCAACTTTTTTACTGAGCACCTGTTCCGGCGACATGTACTGGGGGGTGCCGAGGATATCACCCATTTGCGTTTGTTGGGTTAACTCGGTATTTTCGACGTGGGCGATACCAAAGTCTGTTATTTTGGCAACGCCGCGTGCCTTGGAGTAGATTATATTGCTAGGTTTGATATCGCGGTGGACGATGCCGTTTACATGTGCATAGTCCAGTGCTTTAGCCAGACTGATACCGATGTTCAAAATCTCCTCCATCGACAGGCTATCAGGCTGCTTCATGAGGATATCCAACGGTGTTCCCTCGATCATCTCCATGGTGATATAGGGACGATTATCCACCTCGCCTACGTCATGAATAGTGACGATATTGGGGTGGGAGAGGTTGCCTGCCGCCCTGGCCTCGCGTAAAAACCGGATGCGGTATTCCGGGTCAATGCACTTGTCCTCTTTCAGTACTTTGATGGCCAGGGTGCGATTGATGTTGGGATCAAAGGCCTTGTAGACATTGGCCATGGCACCTTGCCCCAGCTTGTCCACGATGTCGTAACGTCCGATGTGTCTTAGCGTCATGGTATTGGACTATTTCTTAAAAATGGATTTGAGACGATCGGCAATGCTCTGCTCCGAGTCGCCGCCGAATATATCCGGTTGAGGCATGTGGCCTATCATCGACTTTTCCTCCAGAGGCTGCGTCGTAGATTCCA
>DKAX01000066.1 GCA_002450975.1 Proteobacteria bacterium UBA6915 | reverse complement strand
CATCTATGCCGAAGGTCAGCGGCGTTATGTGGAATCACTTTCCAGTTACGCACGTCAGTTTCTCTCGGTGATGGAAAAACCCGACGTCGATCACATCGAAGGGCTGTCGCCGGCCATATCCATCGAACAGAAGTCGACCTCACACAATCCGCGCTCCACCGTCGGCACCATCACCGAGATCTACGACTATCTGCGCCTGCTATTCGCCCGCGCCGGTGAACCGCGTTGTCCGGAACACCAACTGCCATTGGACGCACAGACCGTCAGTCAGATGGTCGATCATGTTTTATCCCTGCCGGAGGAGAGTCGCGTGATGTTGCTGGCCCCGGTCATACAGGATCGCAAGGGCGAACACCATGCCGTTATCCAGGAGCTGCGTGCCCAGGGCTACATCCGCGCCCGTGTCGACGGTCAGGTAGTGGAACTGGACCAACTGCCGGAACTGGAGCTGCATAAGAAACACACCATCGAGGTGATTATCGATCGCTTCAAGGTGCGTGCCGATCTGCAACAACGACTGGCCGATTCATTTGAAACGGCGCTGGCGTTGTCCAATGGACGCGCATTGATCGCCTTTATGGATGAACCTGAGCGTGCGGATATAATTTTCTCCGCCCACTTCGCCTGCCCGATCTGCAGCTACAGCATTGCCGAACTGGAACCGCGTATCTTCTCTTTCAACAATCCCGCCGGCGCCTGCGGTGGTTGCGACGGCCTGGGTGTCAAGCAATTCTTCGACCCCAAACGCATCGTACATGAACCGGGCTTGAATCTGGCCAGCGGCGCAATCCGCGGCTGGGACAGACGCAACGCCTATTACTTTTCCATGTTGCAATCCCTGGCCAAGCACTATCAGTTTGATATCGATGCCACTTACGAGTCTCTGCCTAAAGAGATACAGGAGTTACTGCTGCATGGTAGCGGAGAACAGGAGATCGATTTCGTCTACCTCAATCCCAACGGCGGTAAATACAGCAAGACCCATCGTTTCGAAGGTGTGATCCCTAACATGGAGCGGCGCTTTCGCGACACCGACTCCAATGTGGTGCGCGAAGAACTGGCTAAATACCTCAGTACCGAATCCTGTCCCGATTGCACCGGTAGTCGATTGAATATCGGTGCACGCAACGTCTTCATAGACAAGCAGAATCTGCCCACGGTGTCAGCGATGCCCATCGGCACTGCACAGTCCTTTTTTCAATCCTTAAGACTGCCCGGTCGGCGCGGTGAGATTGCCGAGAAGATCATCAAGGAGATCGGTCAGCGTCTCGACTTCCTGGTCAACGTTGGTCTGGATTATCTGACCCTGGAGCGTAGCGCCGACACCTTATCAGGCGGTGAGGCGCAACGCATTCGCCTGGCCAGTCAGATCGGCGCTGGCCTGGTCGGCGTCATGTACGTGCTGGATGAGCCCTCCATCGGACTCCACCAGCGCGACAATGAGCGCCTGCTCAATACGCTGACCTATCTGCGCGACATCGGTAATACGGTCATCGTGGTTGAACACGATGAAGATGCCATCCACTGCGCTGATCATGTGGTCGATATCGGGCCTGGGGCCGGCGTGCATGGCGGACAGGTCGTGGCACAGGGCACGCCGCAACAAATCATGCAGCACAACGACTCGCTGACAGGGCAATACCTCTCCGGCCGACGCCAGATCACCATGCCTGCGCAACGCCGGCCGGCAGACCTGAAACAATGTCTGCTGATCAAAGGGGCGGGCGGCAATAATCTCAAGAATGTCGATGTACAAATCCCGGTAGGTGTTATGACTGTCGTTACCGGCGTCTCCGGCTCTGGCAAATCCACCCTGATCAACGACACCTTGTATCCGCGCTGCGCGCAACAACTCAATGGCGCCTCGCCGGACAAGATGGCCCCGTGCGCGGACATCATCGGCATGGACCATTTCGACAAGGTGGTGGATATCGACCAGGCGCCTATCGGCCGAACACCGCGCTCCAACCCTGCAACCTACACAGGATTGTTCACACCGCTGCGCGAATTGTTCGCCGGCACGCAAGAGGCACGCGCACGCGGCTACAATCCCGGCCGTTTCAGTTTCAACGTCAAAGGCGGTCGTTGCGAAGCCTGCCAGGGAGATGGCGTTATCAAAGTAGAGATGCACTTTCTCGCCGACATCTATGTACCCTGTGATGTCTGCAAGGGCAAACGTTATAACCGCGAAACCCTGGAGATCAAATACAAAGGTCTGTCCATTCATGACGTACTGGATCTGACCATCGAGGATGCAGTAAAGTTTTTCGACGCCGTGCCCATGATCGCGCGCAAACTGCAAACGCTGATCGAAGTCGGCCTGGGCTATATCAAACTGGGACAGAGCGCCACCACGCTATCGGGCGGAGAGGCACAGCGCGTCAAACTGGCGCGCGAACTCTCCAAGCGTGATACCGGCAAAACGCTTTATATCCTGGATGAACCCACCACCGGCCTGCACTTTCATGACATCGAACAACTGTTGGCGGTGCTGGAAAGATTGAAAGAACACGGTAACACCATCATCGTCATCGAACACAACCTGGATGTCATCAAAACCGCCGACTGGATCATCGACATGGGCCCGGAGGGCGGCGACAAGGGCGGCACCGTGGTCGCGGTCGGCACACCGGAGCAGATTGCCGATCACCCGACTTCACATACCGGTCGTTTCCTCAAGCCCGTATTGGAAAAATCTTCTCCCGCGGTAACAACTGCTCAGGCGCGCAGCACCCAGCACTAGGTGCGCATTAAAGATCGTGCAGAGTCATGGGCAGCGACGTCTTTGCGCGCTGCGGCAGTTTGCGTGAAAGCAATACACCGAGCAAAAAGATCGTCAGCGTGCCCAGCACTGCGCTGAGCAGATTGTGGAAGGGGTTGGCCCAGGGCGCATCCATCCCCCTGGTCATCGCAGC
Organism: Proteobacteria bacterium UBA6915; assembly: GCA_002450975.1. Lineage (GTDB taxonomy): Bacteria > Pseudomonadota > Gammaproteobacteria > UBA6915 > UBA6915 > UBA6915. The sequence goes on along the minus strand of DKAX01000066.1, from coordinate 6,722 downwards.
CCACAGCAACACCAGCACACCAACCGTCACCGCCAACGCCGCCTGCGCCGAGGCGGCGCGTCGGGAGATCGCACCCAATAGAAACAGTCCGATCATGCCACCGGAGAAGATTCCCGCCAGATTCCACCAGACATCCAGTGCACTCTTGATGGAGATCATCAACAATGCTGTCGCGGTGCCCAATACACCCAGCACGATCGTCACCACGCGCACAAAGCGCAGCAGTTGCACGTCAGCGGACTCGGGACGGATAAAACGCCGATAGACATCGCTCATTAGCACCGTCGCGGACGAATTGAGTGAACTGTCCACGGAACTCATGGCCGCCGCAAACAAGGCGGCGATCAGCAGCCCCACCAGACCGGGCGGTAACTCACTGACGATGAAGTGTGGAAAGATGCGATCGGCCATACCAGCAACCTGCAAATCGGTCGGCAGCAAGGCCGGCTGCGCGCTGTAATAAGCAAACAAGGCGCTGCCGATGAAAAAGAACAGGGCGCTGACCGGTACATACAACAAGGCGCCGAACCAGACCGAACGACGCGCCTCCTCCAGACTGCGCGCGGTGTGAAAGCGCTGCACATAAGACTGATCGATACCGAAGTTTTGCAGATTGATCACCAGACCATAGATCAACACCAACCAGAAACCCGATTCGTACACCGTCGGCGCGAAGGTACCCAGGGAAAATTTATTGTGAGCGACGGCGATATCGAACAACTGCGTCGCCCCTCCCGGCATTTTCACTACCAGAATAACAACGGCAACCAAGGCGCCGATAGTGAGAATGATCGCCTGCACCATATCGGTCCAGATGACCGCCTCGATACCACCGATCACCGTATACAAAGTAACCAACACCCCGGTGACGATGATGATGGTGGCGATATCCCACCCCGTCAGGCGTTCTAATGCCAATGCCACTAAAAACAAAATCGTGCCCATACGCGCCAACTGGGTCAGCAGATAACAGGTCATGGCATAGAGACGCGCCCAAACACCGAAGCGCCGTTCCAGATAGGCATAGGCGGAGATATCCCGGGTACTGCGATACAAGGGTACAAACCACTTCACCGCCGCCCACGCCGCCAACGGTAACGAAAGTGAAAAGACAAACGAGTTCCAATCACCGGCAAAGGCCTTGCCGGGCAGTGCTAAAAAAGAGATGGAAGACAAAAAGGTGCCGAAGATAGAGAAACCCACCACCCAACCGGGCAGACGGTGATTGGCGGCGGTGAAACCTTCCGCAGTGGATGCACGTCGGTAAAACAAGGCACCGAAGGCGGTGACTGCGAACACATAGATGATTAAGACGGCGATATCGAGACTGGTCATTGTTTTTCTCTTTCTTGATCGTTTTTTGTCAACCCGCCGGCAGCGGGCCAAGGTCACGCACTACGACGATAAACGGCATCCCCCAACCGTAACGACATCTTCTGTACGGCACTACCCTGATTGACGGCAAACTCCACCAGCCCGATGGAGTTTTCATACCAGAAAGCCTCGCCGACAGGGCGCTCTACAAAGGTGCGTGCATAACTCAAATAGTGGCCGTTGATTTCAAACACGGTCTTTTTATCAATATCGGCCGCACGCAGTCCGGTCATGGCATTGCCGTAATTGTCGTGATAAATGATCTGCGCCAGATCATCGGGCCAGTTCAGTATGGGTGGTTGATAATCACTGACAGTGACAGCAAGCCCCTTGGCCAGCATGGCTGCTACCGGTGCAAACAGATCGCGGCCGTGAAAACTGTGTGATAACTGCGCAGGACGCCAATCGATACGCGACCATTGGGCCTGCTGCGCGCGTCGGGCAATCACATCGAACAAGCCATTACCCGGCCCGACGAATCGACGACCATCGGCCTGTAAAATCACCGGCTCACGATCGCTGCTGCCGACGCCTGGATCGACCACTGCGACCACCAAGCAGTCGACCGGCAGTTGATCGACCAGGGCAGCGAGTAAATAGGCACTGGCCTGTATATTAAAATTGGGGGCGTCGTGCATCAGTTCGACTACCCGCACACCCACAGCCTGCTGTGCCAACACCAGACGCAGCTGACCGACATAGGGCCCTTGCACACCGAAATCGGTAAACAGCACAATCATAATGACTCCTGATAATGCGTAGGATCGACAACTCCGGCCGCCTTGAAACCCTCGCTGCGCAGACGACAGGCATCACACACACCGCAGGCACGCCCCTCGTCATCGGCTGAATAACAGGATTGGGTCATGGCGTAATCGACGCCCAGGCGGGTGCCTTCCTGAATGATCTGCGCCTTGCTCATGTGAATCAGTGGCGCATGTATCGTGATGTGCTGTCCCTCGACGCCGACCTTGGTGGCCAGATTGGCCAGGCGTTCGAAGGCCTGGATAAACTCCGGACGGCAATCAGGATAACCGGAATAATCGACGGCGTTAACGCCGATAAAGATATCGCACACGCCCAACACCTCGGCCCAGGCCAGGGCCAGAGAGAGAAACACGGTGTTGCGCGCCGGCACATAGGTGACGGGAATGCCCTCACTGGGTTGTTGCGGCACGTCGATGTTTTTGTCGGTCAGAGCGGAGCCGCCGAACTGGGCCAAATCCAGTGTCATCACCCGGTGCTCCAGACTGCCCAGGGCCTTGGCCACCTGTTGTGCTGCACGCACCTCGCTGTCATGACGCTGGCCGTAGGCAAAACCAAGCGTGTAACAGCTAAATCCTTGCTCATTGGCCATGGCCAGGACAGTGGCCGAATCTAGTCCGCCGGATAATAAGACCAGCGCATTTTTCTTCACTGTTGTCTGCATAGGTTAATGTCCAGGCTCGTCGCCCCAGAGCACTTTATGGAGCTGTAACTGAAAACGCACCGCTAATTGGTCATCCAGAATCCACTGCGCCAGCTCGCGAGCCTCCAGCCTGCCGAAGGCCGGGGAGAACAACACCTGACAGCGTTGTGCAAGACTGTACTCCTTGACCTGCCATGTTGCCCATTGATAGTCATCACGATCGCAGATGACAAACTTCACCTGATCCCGGGAATCGAGACTGGCGATATTGTCGAAGAGATTGCGATGCATCTCACCGGACGAGGGCGTCTTCAAGTCCATCACCCGGCGTACGCGCGTATCGACGTTGTGAATCTCCAGCGCGCCACTGGTCTCGAGAGAGACCTGGTAACCGGCGTCGCACAGACGGGTAAGCAATGCCAGGGAGTTTTTCTGCGCCAAGGGCTCACCACCGGTGACGCACACATACTGGGTATTATATTGCGCCACCTTGTCCAAAATCTTTTTCAGGGTCATACGCTGACCACCCTGGAAGGCATAAGCGGTATCGCAATAAACGCAGCGCAAGGGACATCCGGTCAGCCGGATAAACACCGTAGGCCAACCGACCGTATCACTCTCGCCTTGCAGGGAATAAAAGATCTCGGTGATACGCAGGCCGAGCTGCGTATCATCCGAGACTGATGACTGTGACATTGCTGGAGCTAAAGACCTAGTAGCGGTTTTCCGCGCTCATCTTTTGCAGACGGCGCGCACCTAACTGGGCGGCGGTGCTATTGGGGAACTTGGCACGCAACCCATCAAGGACCTCCTTGGCCTTTTGCCATTCGGACAGCTCATACCAACTGTAACCGAGCTTCAGCAGGGCATCGGGTAGCTTGGAGCTGTTGGGATAGAGATCCACCACCTTCTGAAACTCCTCCTGGGCAATATTGAAACGCCGCTGCACGTAGTTCGCTTCACCCAGCCAATATTGCGCATTGTCGGCAAAGCGGCCATTAGGATAGGCACTCAGAAAGGTTTTGAAATCGGTAATGGCCTGATCATAGCGACCATCCTTGAGATTCTTGAAGGCATGACGATAGGCCGCCTGTTCATCGGCCTCACGGCCGCCGCCACTGTCCAGGCTGGAGAGTGAACGAGCCTCCTCCTGTACTATCTCGGAGGTGTTGCCATTGCCAGGAATGGTGGTGACACGATCATCCACGCCGGCCACCGGCGGTGTAGAGCCGGACGGGCGACGTGAACTGGTATTGGCACCACCCGTTTCCACTTTCTGCAGGCGTCGATCGATATCCAGATACAGATCGCGCTGGCGGGACTTCAGGTTCTCCAGGCTGTGACTCAGCAACTCGATATCGCCACGCAGCTTCTGAACTTCCTGTTGCAGACTCTCCAGAGTCAGACTCATATCCACCAGGGCCTGGCCCTTCATCAGGCGTTCGATTCGATCCAAACGCTCCTCGATGGCCACCTGACGTGCGTCGGTCTCCTGGGGCTTGACCGCCGACCATACCGGCGATGCCGTCAGCAAGCCCACACTTAGGAGATATGCCCAATTTCTCATGTCACTACCCTTCTACTATCTGGCGTAAACGATTTCCACGCGGCGGTTTTGTGCCCAGGACTCTTCGTCATGCCCCAGGGCCATTGGCTTCTCTTCACCATAACTGACAACCTTGATCTGGCCAGCGGTGGCGCCCAGCAATACTAACATTTTACGCACGGAATTACCGCGGCGCTCGCCCAGGGCAATATTGTACTCGCGCGAACCCCGTTCATCGGCATGGCCCTCCAGGGTCACGACCTGGTTGGGATTGCGTGCAAGATACTCGCCGTGTGCAGTAATCAAGTCTTTGAATTCCTGGCGGATATCAGCTTTATCATAGTCAAAATGAATGACCCGTTGAGCCAGGGGGCTGCTGGGATCGTCCAGTTCGCTGGCGCGGGAATCACCGGCATCTTCTACGGCAAAAGTCTGTGGCTGCAGCTCCTCAACGGAACCTTGTCCGCCGGTATCTACCTGGGTTTCAGTATCGTCCTCTTTGGTAGCCTTGCTGGGACAACCGGTTAACAACACCAGGGGTAAGGCCAATACCAGACCTTTGATTAACAATTTCATTGACAGCTCCTCAGATTATCTATTGGTTTTATTACAGTGATACGCACTAATTCCATCAATTCAGGTAGGGCGACCAGACCGGCTCACGCACATCCCCCTGCGATTCACCCAAGCGAAGGGAGATACTACCATCAACCGACACCAGGGATAAAACCCCGCGGTCCTTGTGTTGGCTGGCGAAGATGATCATACGCCCATCGGGTGAGAAACTCGGTGACTCATCCAGATTGTTCTGTGTTAACACCCGCACATATCCGGTATCCAGTTCCATGATGGCTATACGGAAGGTGTTGCCGGTGCCCTGCTCCATGGCCAGGTACTTGCCATCAGAGGAAAAGGTGCCACGGGCATTGGACTCGCCCTCAAAGGTCACGCGCGACACACTACCACCCCGGGCCGGCACCTTGTACAGCTGCGGCCGTCCGCCCCGGTCAGAGGTGAAGACAATCTCCTCACCATCGGGTGACCAGGTGGGTTCAGTATCGATGGACCAGTGGGAGGTCAGACGCTTGAGCTTGCGATCACCCATATCCAGAATGTAGATCTCCGGATTCCCGTCCTTGGACAGGGTCAAGGCCAGACGATCACCTTTGGGCGACCAGCGCGGCGCGCCGTTGATACCAGGCAGGGAGGTGAGCAGGGTCTTGGCCCCGGACGCCAGCTCCTGCACATAGATTTCGGCGTGTGCCTGCTCGAAGGAGACATAGGCCATGCGCTTGCCATCGGGCGACCAGGCCGGCGACATCAGCGGCTTACGTGAACGCAACATGTGCTGCTCGTTCCAGCCGTCGGAATCGGCCACTGATAAGGTATAAAGTGATTTACCCTTCTTGTCACGCTGCTCGGTGATATAGGCGATACGGGTATTGAAGACGCCCTTCTCACCGGTAATCTTTTCGTAAACGATATCGGCGACCTGATGGGCAACGCGACGCAGGTTCTTTTTGGTGGAACGCATGATGTGGCCGGCCACCTGCTTTTCCGAATAAACATCGTATAGGCGGAATCCGACTTCGTAAGTCTCCTGTCCCACTATATTGATACGCCCCACTAACAAATGCTCCACCCCCAGGGTGCGCCAGGTGCGAAAATCAACCTGACTGTCCAGACTGGGTTTGGCCACCAGGGCCTGCTCCTCCAAGGGCAAGAATCGTCCACTGCGTTTGAGATCGTCACCGACGATCGCACTGACCGCAATATCATCAGCCCGTGCGCTCAACGAGGCACTGCCAAAGGGAACGATGGCGATAGGTTGGGCATGCTCCATACCGCCGGTGATTTCGATGACCAGTACCGCATGGGCCTCAGGTACCGCAGCCAAACTGCTGGCCAAGACAATAAAAGGTAAAAAACGCGTTAACTTCACCATGATCTATTTTTTATTCGGGTCAAAAATAATATCCAAATCCGCCTCAAACACCTCAGGCACCGGTGGTGCCGGCAGCGGCGAGGCCTTCAATACAGCACGCCGTAGAGAATCGATATAGGCTTGTCCACGACAACCAACAGGCAGTATCTTGTCCACTTCACCCAGTCGATTCTGGTGCACCTTGAGGGTACAGGCGTTCCCTGCTGTTTTTGTCCAGTTGATGCGCACCTGATGTTCTATCATCGCTCTGTACTGCGCCCTGGCCTTGTCCAGCTCAGCCTTCTTCTGAGAGGCTTTTCGATCCTCTTCCTGTTCGCGTAATTTTTTCAGGCGCTCCTGTTCCAGTTTCTCAAGTTCCTTTTTCTTGCGCTCCGCCTCTTCCGCCTTGGCAATGGCCTCCAGTTCCAGGTCCGCCAAATGCTCCAACTCCTTGCGCTTCTTCTCCTCCA
>DKAX01000233.1 GCA_002450975.1 Proteobacteria bacterium UBA6915 | reverse complement strand
GAGTCGGAACAACAAGTGGCCGTTCAACGACGTCGTTTGCGTCAACAACTCCTGCGTAAAGAGTCCGGCGGATCGGTTTCGCGTTGGCGGGTAGTTGCTGGTTTGGTCATGGTGTGCGGGCTACTGTTTTTATTCGCCAAGAGTTTCAAAGCAACGGCTCCGTGGGAGAGCTTTATCATCGCCAACTGTGCCATGCCTGCGGGACCGCGAATCAACTGGAGCGGTTGTGACAAGGTCGGTGTACGCCTCGATCACAGCGACCTGACACTGGCCAAGGCCAGTGGCGCCAATTTCATGGGCAGTGATCTTGAGGCCAGCCGTTTCTACCAGACCGATTTGCAGGGTGCCAATTTGCGGCGCGCCAGATTGAGTGCCAGCATAGTACAGGAGAGCAGTCTGGAAGGGGTGGACTTAAGAGAGGCCGACCTGTCTGCAACGGTATTACAGGCGGTCAATCTGCATTCCGCCTCCCTGCAAGGGGTCAATCTGCAGCAGGCCCGGCTCACCGATGTCGATCTGCGTGAAGCCGATTTGACCGGCGCCCATCTTGAACAGGCCATCCTGGACAACGTTCGTCTCGATGGTGCCGTGTGGGTGGATGGCAGGCGCTGTGCCGTCGGTTCTTTGGGACGTTGTCTGTAGTCAAGTAATCCATTGTTCGCCTGTCCTATTGCACAAGGATTCACTATGCTTGGCATATTGTTCATTCTGAACCCATGGATAGCGCCATGTTGATGCCCGAAGAACGCAAACACTATCGATTTGCCCTGCACCATTTGGGTTTTCGCCCCTTCTTTCTCCTTGCCGGACTGTTTGCTGTAGTGTCCATGGTCATCTGGTATTGGCGTTATCGCTATCAACCGGTGCTGGCCCATATGGATCAACTGCCGGCATCCCTGTGGCATGGTCATGAGATGATCTTTGGGTACGCACTGGCGGTGGCCGCGGGTTTCTTACTCACTGCCGAGCGTAATTGGACCAGTGTGCCCACTTTACAGGGCATGCCTTTAATGCTTCTGGCATTACTCTGGTTGATCGCACGCATTGCCCCATTTGTCGATCACTCTGTCGCATTGCCTGTCATGGCCGCGAGTGATCTGGGTTTTGGCCTGTGGTTATGCTTTGCCTTGCTGACGCCAATCGTTAAGGTCAAACAGTGGCAACACCTGGGCATTTGGCTGATGATCGCCTTGCTGGTAGTTGTTAACGCACTTTTTTATCTGCAACTGTTTCAACAACTATCTGTTGCGCCGCGCAACCTGGAACTGGCAGCGCTCTATATATTGTTACTGTTAGTGTTGTTGATGGGGCGTCGGGTGATACCCTTTTTTATCGAAAAGGGGGCGGGTTACGCTGTTCATCTAACTAATCATCGCTGGTTGGATGTCGCCGCTGTGGTTCTGTTTGTGTTATTTGCCCTGGTCGACTTGGCCGCACCCTATTCCGTGCTGGTTGTATTGCTTGCCTGGTCCCAGGTGGTGTTACATCTCTATCGCCTCTATGGCTGGTATACGGTGGGTATTTGGCACAAGCCACTGCTTTGGGTGCTGTTTGTGGGGTATATCTGGATTATCGGTGGCTTGTTTATCAAAGGTCTGATCGCTTTGCAATGGCTTGATGCCCTGTTTGGACTGCATGCCTTCGCCTACGGTACATTGGGAATTATCACCCTGGGCATGATGGCCCGTGTGTCGTTGGGGCACACCGGTCGAGACGTCTTTAATCCGCCGCTCATTCTATTCTGGTTGTTTGCCTTTTTGTTTATCGGCAGTATTGTCCGAGTGCTATTTCCTATTTTTCTGCCAACGCTCTACTCCACCTGGATAGTCTCTGCGCAGATACTATGGATTTCCAGCTTTGCTGGTTTTTGCTGGATCTATGTACCCATTTTGATCAAGGGACGGATCGACGGTCGCTACGGCTGATTGTTTCAGGGACGTGCGTTTTTTAAAGCGGGGCATTGTGCCCCGCATGTTTGACCTATTAATTGAGATATTTTTAGCCACACTTAGCGTTATTACTCGGGTTGCTCAGTGAACCACCTCCTTTAAAGCATCCTCGATTGCTCCCGGCGCACACATGATCTTCATGAAACTATTGTCTCCGACCATTTTAAGGTCGGGGAAGTTAATGGCGATACGGAATCGGGCATACAAGGCGTAAACCTTGTTCCCTGACACCAGGATTTCATAGGGAAGGTGAGCGCTGGATTTAATAGGCATGAAATCAATCTTATCCATAATGAACTGGTCTGAGCTGCACTCCTGGGTTAGGTGCACGCCAAATACCGTCTCTTGTTTGTTGGGAATGTCGATCCTATAGACTTTGCTAGTGCCGCCTTTTTTGGCGAACAAACCCGATTCAACGACTTTGACGGCCTGGTCGTAATCTTTGAATTCACCCAAATCGCTGGGGTCGTCGAAATACTCCATGCCGAACATGTAGTGGTACTTGCGCAGAGCGCTGGGGCTCAAGCCTTCTGCTGCACCGAACTCCTGTTGAAATCCCAGAGTGCTCTTTAGCTTTTCTGCAATCTGGCCCAGATCCGAGTTCAGTCGGTATGCATGAGACAGATAGGTGGGATTGTTGTAACTCACCTGAACTCCACTATCCGCTTGGGTCAAGGCTACACGGATAGTTGCACCATAGGCGCCCTGATCACTGCGGGCAGCCACTTCGGTGAGGAGATCACTGGTGATAACCAAAATTAGGGTCCCTTTATAAGGGCTGTATTGCCCGGCAAGTTTAAAACCAGCCTGACTGATTTTCTGCAGGGTCGCATCTTTAACGGTTTCAATTGGGGCGTTTTCGGTGGACGCCAGAATAAAGGGTTTTAGTAGGGTTTCGGCGTGACTGGAGGGAGTAGACAATAATAACAAGATAGAAATTAACAGATTTTTCATGCGTTGCCCCTTTGTGAATTCTCTAGGATATGACATAGATATTAATTTTTGTTCTGTTCTAATGTGCGTCCTTTTTAGCCGACCATCGATTGATATTTTTTTTCCACAATTTTCAATTCGATCCAGAATTTGCTACCTTTGCCGGGCGTGCTGACAACGCCAATATTCCCTTGCATCAATTGAACGAGGCTCCTGGTGATCGTTAAACCGATACCCATGCCGTCAACAGTATAGTCGTGATTGATGCGCTCAAAAGGTTCAAATATGCGTTCCAGTTCTTCGTTGCTAAGGCCGATTCCGGTGTCTCGTATCGTGACAGTTATGGAATTATTGTCTTTGCTAATAGAGGAAGATAGAAAAATTTCACCGTCGTCAATATTGTACTTGATTGCATTGGATAATAGGTTGATTACAACTTGTTGAAGTCGCTGACGATCGGCAATAATATTTGGGATTTTCCTGATTGATTCGTCCGCGGTGATGGTGATGCCGCGCTGGCTGGCAGACTCCAATACCATTGGTAAGGTACGGTCGACTATTTCTGCCAGGTTGACGGGTTCTAATTGCAGTAACAATTTGTTGTTCTCGATACGCGCCAAGTCAAGGACTTCATTTACCAGCGTCAACAAGTGGTTTCCCGAGTTGTTGATGTGCTCAATCTGTTCTGTCAATTCGCCGTCTTCGCTATGTTTGTGATTTAGCAGGACGAGCTGTGAAAATCCAAGAATGGCATTTAACGGCGTACGTAGCTCGTGGCTCATGCGCGAAAGAAAATCCGATTTCGCCTGATTGGCGTTTTCCGCGCGTACTTTGGCGTCTATGAGCTCCAACGTCCTTTCGTGTACCCGTTGCTCAAGTTGGTCATTTTGTGTGACTAGCTGCTGCGTTAGTTGTTCCCGTTTGAAATAAAGTGCCAGGCGGTGGCATATCTCATCAACCAGGTAGTGCTCTTCTTTCAGGAAAGGACTGCTTGATGGTTCTTCAGTGGATTTTCCGTAAAATACTTCCAGTTTTCCTATGTCGATGCCATCTGATTGGATACTGGAACGCACCTGGTATTCTGATTCGGTGAAGTTGTCGGACAAAACGGTATGGTCAGAAAATGTAATACGCACACTGGTAAGGTCCGGGTGTTGCCATGTTTGAACGATTAGTGCGACGATCTGTTCCAGTCTCTGTTGGAGTGTTATGTCGTTTAATGAGAGTATATTCGAAAGTTTGTAAATACAATTCAGTTCTTTGATGCGGTTGAATAGTTGCTTGTTTTTGGATTCGAGCAGAGCGGTTTTTTCATCAATTTTTTGTTTTTGCTGGTTCAGTTTGGCGGCGGCTATGTTTAAAGAATTCGCTAAACCATCTAGTTCGCTGGAGCCCTGGTTTTCGGAGAGTTGGTTATGTTGTCCTGAGACCAGATTTTCGGCGAAGTCGGTGCAGTGTTGTAGTGAGCGCAGACGCAGGTTCAGCGTGATATGGATTATCAGAAAACCCGCTATCATCATGGCCGCGCCGTAGAGAAGAGCAGCTAACAATGTGTCGTCGCGTACTGTTTTTATGAATGCTTTGTCAATGATGATTACCACCCAGCCATAGTCCTCCCCCGCATAACTTATCTTTTGCCAGTAATCTATCGGGTTGTGGTCAGGATAGAATTTCACAGAACTGTCTGCTGGTGGTGATAAGGCAGAGTTGCGGAAAGTTGGGCTGAATGTATGAGTTTCGGTATCTTTGCGAACTTCACTTAATATGTTTCCTACATGATCCGTTATCAGCAATGCGTGCATGTCAGGGAATCGGGAACTATTCAATAAAATATTTTCTATGGCAGCGAGGTTTTGGTCCAGCATGAAATCGAGAACAGTACTTGCGAGCGTGGTAGCCAATGCCTGGATTTCGCGTTGTTTGATCGTGATCGCCAGATTCACCTCTTTGCTGCTTTGCAGCCAGCCGAAAATCAGGCTCAAAAATAAAAGTGTAACAGCGGCAATAGCGGAGGTTTGCGTTGCAAGCTTCTGTCGGCGAAGTATTCTCAAGGTGTGATAACTGCTACTTGGTTAACAAAAATTGATACATGGTTTTAGCCATATCACGTATCGGCAGATAGTCTTTATCGTAGTCCGCACGGACTGGCGATCGGAATTTGATATTGTCCAGCAGATCTCTTCCCCTGTCTGTTTTTTCCATATTGATAATAGCGTTGGTCAGCTTTTCCCGAACGNNATAGAATCCGAAGTTTTTCCTGAAGATTGGCGGGCTCTCTTTCGAGGGTGCGTATGACCCCACCTCCGGCGGCGTATCTACCACTGACGACGTTGCGATAGACGTTGTCATGACCACCGACATATTCCGCTTTAAAACGTAAATGTTCCTGATTGCGCAACAAGGAACTTAAATAGAGAGATGCCGCAAAGGCGCTGGTATCCGGGAAAGCAATGATTTTGTCTTGTAAATCGGATAGTTGGTTTATGCCGCCGTCACGAGAAACTACCAGGATACCCGTCAGCTGACGCTTGTTACTTCTCAAGAGGGGTAGGTAGCCGTGTAGCTCATGGGCAATTACCTGATAGCCGGGATTTCCATAAAAAAAATCAAGTATTCCCTGGAGGATATCCTGTTCGAAGGATTCGCGTTCCCTATAAATAACCAGTTTTAAGTTTATTTTCGACTCTTTTTTTAAATAATTGATAAACGGCGTCCAGTCTTTATTAGTGGAGGAGGCGCTGACCTGGGGTGCACGACCGAAGGAATATTCAACACCGTCTGCCTTGGCGGGGGAAATGGAAAGGCATAGGGTAAGAATGGTGAATCGCGTTAGGCAAAATCGTTGTTTCATCTGATGCTCGTTGTGGTTATTGCTAATGCATATAAGTATCAGGCTAAATTCGAGAATAGCATGCCCAGACTTTGTAATAAATTATGAAACTTTTAATAGATAGTTTTATGCGGTTTTCTACAGAAGGTTTCTACCGAGAGAAAATGGACTGTGAAAAAAAATGCACATCAATTCGTACTTTTGTCTGCATTGGGCTTAGGTGTCTAATAAAATCCAGAAAAAAACAAATAAAACAATAGGTAACGATTGTGTGCAGAAATATGCACAATGCGAAGGCGGTGTGCGCTGAATTTTGCACAGGTTTATTCGAATTAACCACTAGCTATAAAGTGTAAATTGGTTGATAGTGGAGAAATACTAAAATAAACAAAAGGTTATAATTAGTTTTTCCTAGATGCTTTGCTTGGCATAGGTTATGAAATAGTGGAAAAGACAACTTTATAACCCTTTTGGACAGTTAAGGAGCATTTTATGGCAATTCCTGCTTTTATGAGCGTTGAAGGCACTACCCAAGGTTTGATTACCCAAGGAGCCAGCACTGCGGACAGCGTTGGTAATATGGCTGTAGAAGACCATGCTGACGAGTGTCGTGTGGTCGAAATCAAACACAATGTATTTTTACCCCAAGACCCCCATAGCGGTCAGCCTACTGGTCAGCGTGTACATGAGAAGCTAATCGTGACCAAGTTGATGGATAAATCTTCCCCGTTGTTTTATAACGCATTGGCTACCGGCGAGACCCTGAACAAAGTTGAAATCAAGTTTTATCGCACATCTGCGGCAGGTTCATTGGAACACTATGCCACTTGGTTGCTGGAACAGGCTATTTGTGTAGGTATGAAGGCCTTGATGCCCAATGTATTGGATCCTTCAAAGGCTCAGTATGGCCAGATGGAAGAGGTATCATTCTCCTACGCATCGATTACCTGGACTCACGAGGTCGCTGGTACCGAGGCCCACGATACATTCCGCAAGGCGGATAAGTAACCGGGTTGCAAACGGGGCGGTCAACGCCCCGTTTGGTTTTCCGAAGTAGTCGATGACAAATAACTTGTATCGAAGATTTCAAGCCGTACCGCTGGCGTTTATACATGCTAGTGAAATAAAGAATAAAAAAATTATTTTCTTCTTCTAAATTGAAATCTAGAGGCGTCCGGTTTGTAGTGTTTCAAACCGAAAAAGGCGGCATTTTTTCACGATGTCGGTGATGGAGCGGGATTATCAAAATGTGAATTCTCAGCTGACGCGAGTGGGTTATGTGTGAGTTTGAAATGCAATGTAATTGCTTGTATGCAGGCAGTGTGCTGTTTTATGGGGATTATATAAAAACGTTTTTATACTGGGGCAGGGAAAATGGCTAAGACTGGATTGGCGTTGAATCGCGAGCAGTTTACCTTTACCGTAGAACAGACCGGGACCGAGATGCGCGTGGTCTCTTTTAATGGCAATGAGTCCCTTTCCAGGGTTTACGGCTATACGGTCAAAGTGGCTGTGGATGAACATGGTCTTGTGGCTGAAGACCTGTTGGGTAAACCCTGTCTGTTGACACTCTATGCTAACGATGGCGAACTCGCCCGTTACGTTCACGGCATTGTCAATAGTGTGGCCCTAGACGGTTTTAAAGGAAAGAACTCTCTTTGGTTTGTCGAGGTGGTACCTTCTGTTTCCCTACTGGGGTATGGTGCCAACAGTCGTATATTTCAGAACAAGACCACGCCAGAAATTATTGAGGAAGTCCTCAAAACGTCAGGTGTTGCCGCGGACAAGTTTCGAGTCTCCCTGCAAGGCAAGTATCAGCCTAGGGAATATTGCGTCCAATATCGTGAATCGGACTGGGCGTTCATTGAACGCCTGATGGCAGACGAGGGGATTTATTATTTTTTCGAACATTCGGACAAATCGCATACCTTGGTGCTGGTCGATCACTTGTCCGCTCATGAGGAACTTACCGGTTCACCGACCATTGACTATCACGAAACAAGCACCCTGGTTGCTGACAGCGCCTATATTTTTGATTTTGACCGCCGGGTGTCCATCGTCGCAGGCAAGGTCAGTCTGAATGATTACAACTTCAAGAAACCAGCGCTGAGCTTGCTGCAATCCAAGGAAGGGGAGGTCGATACCGATCTGGAGGTGTACGAATATCCAGCCTCTCACCAAACCCCGGAAGAAGGGACGGCTCGGGCCACGACCCGGCTCGCTGCCTTGACGGCGGCGCGTACACGCATCAAGGGGGCCGCGACCAGCAGGGTTCTGCAAGCCGGTTATCGCTTTACCTTAAATGGCCATGCGCTGGAGAAATATAACGACGAGTATGTGTTGCTTCAGGTTGTCATGTCCGGGGAGCAGCCAGGCGTATTGGCGGAACAAGCGGGGACGGCGGAAAGCCAATTCTCTTGTACCTTCGAGTGTTTACCAGCGGAGATACAGTTTCGGTCTGCACCGTTAGCGAATCCACCGCTGATTCACGGTGTACAGACCGCTATCGTGGTCGGTCCGTCAGGAGAGGAGATCTACACCGACGAACATGGTCGCGTGAAGGTCCAGTTTCACTGGGATCGTCTGGGCAAGACCGATGAAAACAGCTCCTGCTGGGTTCGTGTCAGCCAATTGTGGGCCGGCGCCGGTTGGGGGGCAATGTTTGTGCCGCGTATCGGTCAGGAGGTCATTGTCGATTTCATCGAGGGCAATCCCGATCGGCCTATCATTACCGGTCGTGTCTATCACGGCACCAACAAGCCGCCCTATAAACTGCCCCAGGACAAGACCAAGAGCGTGATACGCTCTGAGACCTCTAAGGGCGGTGGTAGTAACAATGAACTCTTGATGGAAGACCTCAAGGACAAGACCCAGGTGATGCTCTCCAATGCCTACGGTCACAAATTGCTGCAGGATGAGGAGAGTCAGTCATTCTCCCTGGAGACCCGCGACAAACATATCGTCAAGCTGGATGACAAGGAGAAGAAGTTTTCCATCACCACCACCAATGGCCACAGTGTTGTGCTGTTCGATACGGAAACCCAGGGTGAAGGGACCATCACCGTACAGACCACCAACGCACACAAGATGGTCATGGATGATAAGGAGAAGTTGATTACCCTGCAGACCACCGATGGCCATGTCATGCACATGGATGATCAGAATAAAAAGATCGAGGTGGTGACTACCGGCGGCCATAGCCTGGTCATGGATGATGATAAAAAGGCCATCGGCATTACCAGTACCAAGGGGCATTACCTGACCATCGATGACAACGGCGACAACATCACCCTGGAGGATGGTGGCGGCAAACACCGTATCAAGATCGATATCGGCGGCGGCACCATTTTGATATCGACCGATGCCGGCTCCATCAATCTGGAGGCCCCCAGTGGTGACATCAGCATGAAGGCGGTGAATATCGAACTGGATGCGCAGATGGACCTGAAGCTCAAGAGCGGCATGAACACGACCTCGGAGGCCGGTGTGAATCACACCACCAAGGGGACTATGGTCACTGCCGAGGCGGGTGCCGTGCATACCGTCAAGGGCTCCATCGTCAAAATCAACTAGGGGGAAGGCAGCATGTCAAAACCGGCGGCACGACTGGGTGATATGACGGCACACGGCGGCACCATCGTTGTCGGATGTCCTACCGTGTTGATCGGCGGCATGCCGGCGGCACGCGTCGGTGATATGCACGTCTGTCCCATGATGAATCCAGGGCCAGTGCCGCACGTCGGTGGACCGGTCTCTTTGGGCAGCGCCACCGTATTGATCGGTGGCATGCCCGCCGCACGTATGGGCGATATGGCCACCTGTTCCGGTCCGCCCGATACCATTGCTGCCGGTTGTCCGACGGTGTTGATCGGCGACGGTACTGGCAGTGGCGGCGGTGGTGGTGGCGGTGCCGCGCAAGCCGCGAGTGTTGCGGCACACGCCGCGTTGGTCGGTGAGCCGGGTCCGGCTGCCGAGGGCCCCCACTGGATCGAATACGAATTGGTCGATACGGCGGGTAATCCGGTGGTCGGCCAGGATTATCGCTTTACCCATGTGCAGGGCAATCTGGAAAACAGCATCACCAATACCAATGGCAAGGTCTACCGCGGTGCCCTGCCGGAAGAGGGCGATTGCGAATTGCAACTGATCACCCTGGGTAACGCCAAGTGGTCGAGTAACGAATGCAAGTTGGGTGACGAGGTGACACTGACGGCCGATGCCATCGGTTATGACGATGGTGTGCAGGCCAGTTTGTCCATCTGGCAGGCCGATGTCCAAGGCGCCGATCAGGTGATCTTCGAACAGGAGCTACAGGTCCAAGGCGAGGCGATCGAGACTTCGTGGTGTTATGAGATGCCCGATGAAGATGACGAACACCGTTTGATCGCACCGCGGTACTATTTCCTGGTGGATATCGAGGGTCGCCGTGCGCGTTCCGGTGATTTACGTATCACCCACGATATCGATCTCAAACTGCGCGATGCGGACGACAACCCGCTGGCCGATACGCCGTTCCTGATCATCTTCGACAGCGGGCAGGTCATCGACGGCAAGACCGACGGCAGCGGGAATAAAACAGTGGAGAACGTCACTATCGGTGCCTGGGATGTAGAATTGCCCGAATACCAGCAACCCTTTGACAAGGACGAGGGGTAGTCGATGACAGGGCGGTTTGAGCGAAGGAGAGCAACAGGCAGAGTAGGAAGACGACGTGCCCGTGGCCGTGTAGTTGTTGCGGCAAACGATGTTGTTACCCTGTTACAGGCACCGGAATATTTTGCTCCAGGTACGGAGAATTGCAGAGTTCGCTATGGCTTTCGCCGTGGTCGCGCAGGAACCCGCGTCAGTATGGTGATCAAGGACAAAGATAACAGAGAAGTTTATCGCAATAATCTGCTTGGTTTGGCTGCAGATCGCAGTGATGTCTTTAACTGGGACGGCAAGGATAACAGCGGGCATTATGTGACTCATCTGAAGTCACCCTATACGGTTTCCATAGAATTCGACTCGGGTTTTAGTATGGGCCGACAGGTCAAGGTGGAGATAGGTGTCATTGCCTTATGGACCCGGGATGCACCCAAGCTCTATATGAATGTACCTGATAGCCATTTCGATTCAGCCGCCACAGTTATGTTTCGCAACAGCACCGGTGGCCATGTCGTTACCCCAGTGCCCGTGGATGTTGAGTTCTCCTTTTCCGATCCCGGGAATAACAACGCCACGCAGGGGGCCAGTTTTCAATACCAAAATGCACCCGCTAAATACCTCGGCAAGGGTGGCAGCAACTTGCCGATGTGGCAGGCCTATAGTGGATACCAGACTCAAAGCGCCGACAGTTTTCAAACTAAGTGCGTAGTTAAGGTCGACACCAGCGCAGGTCGCACACGCGGCAAGGCCTATGTGAAATTTAAACCCGCGGCCGTCGGTGGTGACAATTACAAACTTAAGGCTACGGTGTTTGCCGATGATGGCTCGACCGTATTGAAAGCGGGGGAAGGCTCTGAGCTTGTAGTGTGGCGAGATGTTTCCTTTAATGCCTATCAGATGGTGGGGCAAGCCCATATCACCACCCACGGAACCGTTGCGAAGATGCGCACCTACTATACCGATGATACCTTTGTCCGATACAGGCTGGGCAGCGTGACGGCAATATCGGCAACCTTTTCGGTCGACTACATCGGACTATGGAATCGGGCAACACAGAGGCAACGAAATTGGACGCAGTGGCAACGTAAGACGGCTGCTGAAACGCCAACGGCCAATGAAATCCGCGATGCCAATGGGCCGGCGGGTGCGGCGCGCAATGCTGCCAGGACAGCAATCCAGGCGAAGGCGGACGCCTGGATGAATCGCATTATCAATGACTACGACTTGGCGCTAGCGCGGTGGGCTGTGGATGCGGGTATTCCTATAAACAGTATTCTGGCAATCGGCTATGAACACCCGAAATATTCCTCGGAAGCGCCAGATGCCGATTCTCTTACCAGTGAGTGGAGTCAATTTCCTTGGCTACAGATTACTGTGGAAGATGAAACAATCCATCCTGATGACCGTTGGGTGTTGGGGATGGGGGTTTCTATAGGGAATAGGGCCTACATTACGCGGCTAGCAAATAGGTTGGATATGGAGACGACTATTGCCCATGAAATTGGGCATGAAACGAAAAACCAATTTAAACGGGATTCCTTTGGTAATGATCCTACGACAGCGGGTGACGATGACCACACACAAAATGGTCGTGGGCTGATGGATCCGTGGGGGCGGCGAAATCGATTTACCGCAAATGAAAAACGGATATTGCGCGGATTTCGGAGATAATGAAGAGGCAGGCTTTTTTTTTACTATTGTTGCTCTGCTCTTGGTTTACTGGTGGAGATATGGCATTGGCGGAAAATAGGACGAAGATTGAAATAAAATTGGATGCGCACAGATATAGTTTGGGCGGCCCTATACCTTTATATGTGCTCTATAAAAACTCAGCGCGTGATGTGGTCTTCAAGCAACCAGAAAAAGCCTGGGTCACCAAATTGGCAGTGAAAAGATCTGCACAAAAAGAGACTGAGATTGTACCTATTGGCCGAGTGCGAGTGTATCAAAACGAGAAGGGGGTGGTAAGGAAGGTTGTTGAACCCTTTAAGAATATAGAGTTGCATGCAAACGAAGAATATTCGTTTGTACTGGATATCGGCTATCGGTGGCCGGACCTGCTAGTGCCTGGTCATTACGCGCTATTTATCAAAGATGAGAGTGATGCGTGGGAGGGAATATCGAACACGCTGGAAATCGATGTCGTGTTTACACAAGATTCTATCGACGTTTTGTTGGAAATATTGGCTGATGATAAGTCAGAGGGGGAGGCAAAATCTTTTGTGACTCGGATTCTGCAAGAGTTTAATCCGTCATTTGGGTATGATTTAAGCCAGCCCCTCGAATATCTGCCCAATGCACAAAAGGTAAAAGAGTTTATGGAGTGGTGGGCCGCCAGTAAAAGCAATGAATTTGTTTTGAAAAAGATTGGGGAGATGAATCAGCGACAGTGGGAGTGGCCATGAATAATCATAAGAAATGTATAATAGTTCAAATTGGTGACAGTGATTGAAATATTCACATAATTCACAAGAGTTTTGCCGATGAAGTGGCGGACTATTGTGTTTGTATGCTTAATGGCGGGGTTCAGTGAGGTAGTGTTGGGCTTGGAAATCAAGTTGAGAATGGTTGGGCAACCTTATCGGGTTGTGAATAACACTCCTGTATTCCCGATGTTGCATTCAATACAGTTGTCTGCCCAGTTTGGAGCTGGAGACGAAGATGCTGTAGATATTGAAGATCCGGAAACCACACCGCGACTGTATTTGCAAATGAAGAGGTATCCGGATGTCAGTACTGTAGGGTTTCGAGTTAACCCGATATATATAGATAGAGCCGGTGAGGTGACAGCGCCGATTTCAAAGATAGTTCATCTTGATGTGTCTCAATCAGTTTCTAAGGAGCTAGAAATATTGTCTTATTGTATGGATTTCTGCTTTCAACCGGGGAAATATGGTGTGGCGGTTTCATACGGTGATAAATTTGTTTCTGAGTATGTAGATTTTTTTATAGAGTTTTCGCAGGAGTCTGTACCGTTGTTGCTGAGGCTTGCGACGGATGAGGGAGAAAGCAAGAGTCTACGCTTGCAAGCGCTCGAATATCTTGGGAAAGTACCTGGGTTTCCTGTGGTTAGAGTGGGTGTCAAGCGGGAAGAAGAAACGGAACGCCTACAGCGTATCGAGGAGAATCGCCAGGCGAATGTATGGTTCTCTCGCGAGTGGGAGAAGTACAAAGAGAGTGATCAGGTGAAGCAGGTTTTTCGCGCAGCCAGAGTGAAGTGATACGGAAAGCCAGATTTTAGTTCGTGACATCACGCAGCAAGGTAATGTTTTTTGAAACATGTTTGGCACTTAATACATGCGATATTCTTTGTCTCTGCGGGTTTGGTGGTTGCAATGTCGGCAGTAGCAAAAGATCAAGATAAGTTGAGCATAGAAATTAAAATCGAAGGCGGAATGCTTCAGGTCGCCGGTCCGATTGTATTGGCAGCACGCTACAAAAACGGTTCGCAATACAGCATGGTATTTGATGAGCCCGCCAAACTCTGGGAAACACAAGTTGTGGTCGAAAAGGATGGCAGGCAGGAGACCGTATCTCTGGGCAGAATTTTTCATTATATCAATGATGCCGGTGTGGAACGTCGAGTAGTCGAAGATGCGAAAGAGATAACGTTGGTGCCGGGAGGGACATACGAATTTAGTTACGACCTAGGCTTTCGTTGGCCGGATCTATATACGCCAGGTCATTATATGGTCAGATTGGATGACCGTAGTGAGCAATGGGGGATTAAGTCGAATAGTGTGGAAATAGACGTAGTCATGACCCAAGGTTCGGTAGAAGTGCTTTTGGACATTTTGGTCAGTGCCGCATCAGAGCGAGAAGCCAAGGGTTTTAGTCTGCGGATATTGAAAGAATTGAACACCTCATTTGATTATGACGTGTCCAAGCCGCAGGAGTTTGGAACCAACGGGCAAGAGGTCAAAGAGTTTAGGGCATGGTGGGAAGCCAGTAAAAACAGCGA
>DKAX01000006.1 GCA_002450975.1 Proteobacteria bacterium UBA6915 | reverse complement strand
TGGTCTTGATGCCGTCCACCACCATTTCACTCAAGGCCTGACGCATACGGGCCAGGGCGACCTCGCGGGTGGCGCCGTGCACAATCAGCTTGCCGATCAGTGAATCGTAGTGGGGTGGTACCGAATAACCGGCATAGATGTGTGAATCCACGCGCACGCCCGGGCCGCCGGGGATATGCAGGTCGGTGATCTTGCCCGGTGACGGCATGAAGGTCTTGGAGTCTTCGGCATTGATACGGCATTCGATGGCATGGCCGTTGATCTTCACATCGGACTGCTTGATGCTCAGGGGTTCGCCCGCGGCAATTAACAACTGCTCGCGCACAATATCCACGCCGGTGATCATCTCGGTGACCNNACAGGAACTCGAAGGTGCCGGCACCCAGGTAACCGATACGGCGGCAGGCCTCGGCACAGCGCTCGCCGATGGCGTTGCGCATATCAACCGTGATGCCCGGCGCAGGCGCCTCTTCCACCACTTTTTGATGGCGGCGTTGCATGGAGCAGTCGCGCTCGCCCAGGTGTACGGCGTTGCCATGGGAGTCGGACAGGACCTGGATCTCCACGTGGCGTGGGTTTTCCAGGAATTTTTCCATATAGACCGTATCGTTGTTGAAGGCAGCACCGGCTTCGGCCTTGGTCAGGGAGATGGCGCTCAACAGGTTGGATTCGCTGTGTACCACGCGCATGCCGCGACCACCGCCGCCACCGGCCGCCTTGATGATGACCGGATAACCGATGTCACGGGCAATGCGCAGATTGGTCTCGTCGTCTTCGCCCAAGGGGCCGCCGGAGCCGGGTACACAGGGTACGCCCGAGGCCTTCATGGCGTTGATTGCCGCCACCTTGTCACCCATCATGCGGATGGTGTCCGCTTTCGGGCCGACGAAGATAAAACCACTCTTCTCCACGCGCTCGGCAAAGTCGGCGTTTTCCGACAGGAATCCGTAGCCGGGATGGATGGCGACCGCATCGGTCACCTCCGCGGCACTGATGACAGCGGGGATATTGAGATAACTCTCCTTGGACGGCGAAGGCCCGATGCAGACCGATTCATCGGCCAACAGGACGTGTTTCAAATTACGATCCGCCTCGGAATGGATGGCGACGGTCTTGACGCCCAGCTCCCGGCTGGCACGCAGGATGCGCAGGGCGATCTCGCCGCGATTGGCTATGACAATCTTTTCAAACATGGTCTCAGACTTTGATTCAGAAGTTGATGGACAAAGGTACGCGGTCGCTTAACCGATGACGAACATGGGTTGGCCATATTCTACCGGTTGACCGTTTTCCACCAGGATGGCCTTTACGGTGCCGGCCTTGTCCGCTTCGATCTGATTCAACAGTTTCATGGCCTCAACGATGCACAAGGTATCGCCCACCTTGACCGACTGGCCGACCTCGACGAAGGCAGGCGAGCTGGGTGATGGCGCGCGATAGAAGGTGCCCACCATAGGGGAGGTAACCTTGTGGCCGGCGATCTCTTCGCTGGCTGCTTCGGTGGCGGGAGCGGCTGCGGCCGGTGCAGGCGCGGCTGCAGGCATCTGCATGGCGCCCATAGGCATGCCGTGCATGGCCATAGGGGCCATCATGGGCCCCTGGCGGCTGATACGCACCGACTCTTCGCCTTCGTGAATCTCGATTTCGGAAATGCCGGACTCTTCCAGCAGCTCAATCAGTTTTTTAACTTTACGGATATCCATTGTTCTACTTCTACCAGATGTTGTTAATGATTCGATAACCGGAGCAAGGCTGCTTGCAGGGCAAAGTCATAACCTTGCGCCCCCAATCCACTGATAACGCCGATGGCGATATCGGAAAAATAGGAATGATGACGGAATGATTCACGGCCATAGACATTGGACAGATGCACCTCAATGAACGGTATGCCTACACCTGCCAGCGCATCGCGCAGGGCGACACTGGTATGGGTAAAGGCAGCCGGGTTTATGATGATGAACTGGATACCATCACGTTGTGCCTCATGAACGCGCTCGATCAGCGCATGTTCCGCATTACTTTGAAAACAATCCAGCGTGTGTCCGGCCGCCTGGGCCGCTTGTTGCAGACGGTTGTTGATCTCATCCAGGCCGGTAACCCCGTAGTATTGGGGTTCGCGGATGCCCAGCAGATTGAGATTGGGGCCGTGTAATACCAGTAGACGCGCCATAACCGTACAGAGTTTTTTGATTATTGGGTGTAATCCGAAAAGGACCACGCTTGTTTATTTTCAGTGGGGAAGATTATCGCCCAGTCGGTATACATTGTCCAATTAATGTTGGATAGGGGCAAGATCGGTACAGATGGGGGCAGATTGCCCCCAATGAATTGTGAACAGAGCAGCAGTTTTTTTGCGGCAATTAGAGTATCGGCTTGAATACGGCTTCCGCCTCCTGACGGTTTAGCTTGCCCCGTTCCACATGTACGATGCGCCCCTGGCGGTCGACGATGGCGCTGTAAGGCAGGGCACCGTAGCGGTTACCGAAGGCCTTGGCGGCCTCGATGGCATCATCGGCGCCGATCAACAGAGGATAGTTGATGCCCATCTCATCGGCAAAGTCCTGGACCTTTTGCGCCTCATCGATGGCGATACCGATAAATTGCAGGCCTTGGGCTCCATACTCCTCCTGCATGGCAATAAACTCAGGGATCTCCTTGCGGCAGGGCGGACACCAGGTGGCCCAGAAGTTGACGATCAGGATTTTGCCGTCCCATTCGCTGACGTCGTGGGCGATGCCCTCCAGATCGGGTAATTTGAAGGCCGGACGCGCTTTGTTGATCACCGCATTGGCGGCCTGCTCTATGGCGGCATCGCCACGCAACCATTTGACCAGCTGGTCGCCACCCAGTAAACCCACCAGAAAGAGGGCGAAGGCACCGGCGAAGACTAAGGCTTTTCTGTTTTTCATAACGACGACCTACTGAAATGCCTTGTTGACGTGGGCGGAAAATTTATCGGCGGTCAGGAAACCGACCAGGCGGAATTCGCGCCGTTCGTTGCCCTGACGATCGAAGAAGATCATGGCCGGCGGGCCGATCAGTTTGAACTCTTTCAACAGCTGTTTGGCGTCGTCATCGTTGTCGGTGACATCGACCTTGATCAGGACACCTTGTGCCATTTCGCGCTGTACATTGGCGTCGCTGAAGGTGTACTTCTCCATCTCTTTACAGGAGATACACCAGTCGGCGTAGTAGTCGGCCATGACCGGTTTGCCCTGGGCGTTGGCTTTCTGGATTTCGCTACGCAGCTGAGCCAGGCTCTTCACCTTCTTGAATTGCGGCCCGCTGGTCTGCGCAATGGCCGCACCACTGGTTGACCCGCCTGCCATCAATGCACCGCCGCGCAGGGGTTGCAGGATCTCCTTGCCGCCGGAGGCGACGCCCACCAGCAACAGGATGCCGTAGACCAGCATGATCAGGCCGACACCCTTAAGGAATTTGGTTACGCCGGTGGCGTCCACATCCAGGTGGCTGAGGGCGCCCATATAAATAGAGGTGATGATCAGCAGCGCCGCCCACAAGGACATGGTTACTGCGGTGGGAACGATGCGTTCGATCATCCAGATGGCGACGGCAATCAACATGACGCCGAACACCGCCTTGATGGTCTCCATCCAGCCGCCGGCGCGGGGCAGCAGTTTGCCCGCCGAGGTGCCGATGGCCAGCAGCGGCGCGCCCATGCCCAGGCTGAGGGAAAACAAGGCCATGCCGCCCAGCACGGCATCACCGGTCTGGCCGATGTAGATCAGAGCACCCATCAGCGGCGCAGCCACGCACGGACCGACGATTAACGCCGACAAAAAGCCCATGATACCGACGCCGATCAAGGTGCCGCCCTGCTGGCGGTTGGAGATCTCGGTGAGCTTGCTCTGCCAGGAGGCAGGCATCTGCAAATCATAGAAACCGAACATGGACAGGGATAGCAGTACGAATACAGCGCTGAAGGTGCCCAGTATCCACGGATTCTGGAACATGGCCTGCAGGTTGGCCCCCCACAGTCCGGCGACGATGCCGGCAATGGTGTAGGTCACCGCCATGGCCAGCACATAGACCAGGGACATGGTGAAGGATCTGCGCGTGGTGATGCCCTCGCCCTGGCCAACGATGATGCTGGACAGAATCGGGATCATGGGGAAGACGCACGGGGTAAAGGACAACAACAGACCAAAGCCGAAGAAGGTCAGCAGGGTCCATAAGGTATTGCCTGAGGCCAGGGACTGGGCGATGGAATCCTGTTCCGACAGGGGAACGCCGCTGTCACTGATTGCCGGTGTTGCGCCCTGTGCCTTGTCAGTCTTGGCCAGGGTCAGAGGCATGGTCTGATCCATAGGTGGATAGCAGAAGCCGGCCTCGGCGCAGCCCTGGTATTTGGCCTTCAATGTAATCGTCGACTTTTCCAGGTTGTCGCGCACCACGGGGATGATGGCCTCGACGCTGTTGTGATAGACCTCCATGCGCCCGAAAGACTCGTCGGTCTTGAATTCGCCGGTGGGGAACTGGGCCTGACCCAGGCGGTTGCCGGCGGCATCGGTCAGTTCGAATTTGAATTTTTCCCGATAAAGGTAGTAACCCTTGGCGATATCCCAGCGCACCTTGATGTTATGGGCGTCAACCACGGAGGCGGAGAAGATGAAGGCCTGGTCGGCCTCGAGGAACTCGTCGTCATTGGCGCCCAGCCCCAGGCTTTGGCCCAGGGATTTCAGGGCACCAAAGGCATTGCCACTGCTGGTGCTGGTCGCAGGTGCTGCCGCCGGCAAGGTCAGGCTGACCTGCTGTTTCAACGGCGGGTAGCAGACACCCATGTCGGCACAGCCTTGGGAGACGGTCTTGAGTAAAAACTTGTCCGGGCTGCCGGCTGCGCGCTGAATGGGTATGTCGATGGTGACCTTGTTGCGATAGGTCTCGACGGTGCCGAAGAATTCATCCTTCTTGATCTTGCCCTTGGGGAAGCTGGCGCTGCCCAGGGTGATGCCCGATTGGTCGCTTTCGAATTTGAACTTCTCCCGGTAGAGATAATAACCCTTGGCGATGGTCCACTCGGCGCGCAGGGTCTTGCCGTCGATTATCTTGGCTTCCAGGGCAAAGGCCTTTTCCGGCTCCAGCAGCTCCTCTTCGTCGCTGATCTGGGCCCAAACGGGCGTTTGGGAGAAAAAAAGGGCGATTATTGTTGAAATGAGAAATTTCATCACTATTTACTCACTGTTTGGTTAATCCAATCGAGATAGTCGGGCAGGCCCTGATCGATAGGGACAGCCACCACTTCGGGAAGTTCATAGGGGTGCAGTTGGCGGATGGCGGTTTCCACCTCTGTATAGCGTCCGGCCTGGGTTTTTATGATCAACAACAGCTCTTTATCCGTCTCAACCTTACCCTGCCAGTGGTAAACCGACAGCAGACCGGGCACGATGTTCACACAGGCAGCCAGGCGATGCTGCACCAGATGCTCGGCGATCTGTTGGGCGGTTTCTTGGTTAGGACAGGTATTGAGTACCAGAATCGGCTGTTGCATGCTCCCCCCTCTGCAGGCGCCGGGCATTGTAACCATAAACCACCGATAGCGACATAGTGAGCCGGGGATGCCGGCTCAGCGGTTCATAGTATAAGGATTGGATAACATGGGAATTTTTCAGATATTGCTGGTGGGTTTTCTGCTGGTACCCCTGGTGGAGATCTATCTATTAATAAAGGTGGGCAGTCTGATCGGCGCCCTGCCAACGGTTTTTCTGGTGGTCTTTACCGCAGTACTGGGGGCCTGGCTGCTGCGACTGCAGGGCTTCGCCACCCTGGGCCGGGTGCGTCAGACCCTGGCGCGCGGTGAGCTGCCCGCCATCGAGTTGTTGGAAGGTGTGGTGCTTGTCATCAGTGGCGCATTGCTGCTCACACCGGGTTTTTTCACCGACACCCTGGGTTTTCTCGGTCTGATACCGGCCGTGCGTCGCACAGTCATCCTGTGGTTTCTGCGACGTGGTCTGGCCGGCAGCGTGCGTACCCATCACGCCGAGAGTAAGCGTTACACCGAATCGGGCCCGCGTACCATCGAGGGCGAATATCGCCGTGAGGATGACTGACGTCGCCTACGGTTCTGTTAGTTAACATGCGCGGCAACATCCAATGTCACGTTGCCATTGATACATGACACGCATACCCGAAGCCCCCAAATCAATTCAAAAAGGCTATCCACTCAAGAATGTATTGGGTGCCGAGGCTGTTGGTTGTCTGGCAAACAATATCGCGCAGGTCTATCCCCAATTCAGGGCTAAAGAATTTCAGCAGGCGGCGCTGCACAATCTTGCGCCGCTGGAATTTATGGAGCGCGGAACGCATATCGCCCGGGTGCTGCGTGATTTTCTTCCAGACAAATATGAAACAGCAATCGATATCATTCTGGCGTCTCTGACACCGCCCAATGTCGCGACTGAAGGCCTGGGTCTGGCCGTTCTTTTTTATCATCCCCATGGCTGTTTTGTGTCCGAATTCGGCTTGGATAGCAAACACAATGCGGGTGAAGATCCCTTTGAAATTTCCATGAAGGCGCAGTATGAGCTGACCAAGCGCAACACCTCTGAATTTTCTATTCGGCCTTTCCTGATCAAATATCAAAAACGAACGCTGTCTGTTCTTACGCAGTGGACCACGGATCCTGATCCGCACGTCAGGCGACTCTGTTCAGAGGGGACCCGACCCAGACTGCCGTGGGCGCCACGCATTCCCGCCTTTATCGAAAACCCTAAGCCCGTGTTGCCCCTGCTGGAGAAACTGAAAAACGATCCCGTGCTCTATGTCAGGCGCAGCGTGGCCAACCACTATGCCGACATCGTGAAAGACCACCCTGAGTTGGTTTATACGCTGTTTGATAAATGGTTAAACCGACCGACGAAAGAGATGCGCTGGGTGATTCGGCACGCGCTGCGTTATCCGGCAAAGAAGGGCGACAAGATCGCAATACAGATTCGGGATGCCGCGAAATAGTCTTTGGCAATTATTCCGCAATTGCAGAGTGCAATGCCACGCGGGTTGCTTGTTGGATAGGTTTCAAAGCAGTGGTGGTGTGTCAGGTGAAAAATATAGTCACATTTTGACGACAAAAAAATGCCCCCGAAGGGGCGCAGGAGGGAGGCACTCCGGGGAGGGATAGGGATTGGGTAGCCTCTGTTGTATCTATCGCAGATAGTGTGCCAAGTGAGAAAAGCGCTTAAAACAAGGCTTTTTCGCGCGATGCCAAAGATTATTAGTAAAAAAGTTGCCCCACATTAGCGCAGCAAGAAACATTTTTGCACCGCAACGGATCTTAGCTACGAAGAGCGGGGGCATTGGCGGTCGAGATTTCGTGGTGCCGATGTGTGGGCTTATATATAGAATAAGCTCAGCAAAACCCGATCCCTCAGCTCCTGTTGCAGCCCGCCCATTTGAACCTGCCGCTGATCGGGCCTATAGTGGAACTCTCTTCCTTAATCCGACGCGCCTAGTGAACCGGCGCGTGCAGGTCCGAAGGCGCGGACTCCGACAGCATCACCACCCGCCCGAGCCCACCCCTCCGCCGACGGATCGTTACCGACAACCGCAGGAGGCCGTTATGACCATTTACAGCGACATGCAGTCCACCATCAGCGACATGGTGCAAAAGGGCAAGGGCATCCTGGCCGCCGACGAGAGCGCGCCCACCATCGCCAAACGCTTCAAGGCCATCGACGTCGAGTCCACCGAAGAGAACCGCCGCTTTTGGCGCAGCCTGTTGATCACTACCCCCAAGCTGGGTGACTACATCAGCGGGATTATTCTGTTCGAAGAGACCCTCACGCAAAAGAGCGACGCCGGAGCGCAGCTACCGGCGGCGGCGCAACAGCAAGGCATCGTCCCCGGCATCAAGGTCGACAAGGGCAAGATCCCGTTGGTCAACACCGAGGCCGATCAGATCACGCAAGGACTGGACGGCCTGGGTGAACGTTTAAAGGTCTACAAGGAACAGGGCGCGCGCTTCGCCAAGTGGCGCGAGGTCTATCCCATCGGCGGTCACACTCCGTCACGCCTGGGTAACCACGCCAACGCCGAGGTGCTGGCCCGCTACGCCGCTATCTGCCAATCGGTGGGCATCGTACCCATCGTCGAACCGGAGGTGTTGATCGACGGCGACCACACCATCGAACGCTGCGCCGAAGTAATCGAACGGGTGCAACACGCCGTCTATCACGCCCTGCATCGCTACGGTGTCATACTCGAATACACCATACTCAAGCCCAGCATGGTCACCCCCGGAAAAACACACGCGACCAAGGCCACGCCGGAACAGGTGGCCGAACAGACCATCAAGGTTCTGCGCCGCACCGTACCCGCCGCCGTCCCCAGCATCAACTTCCTCTCCGGCGGCCAGACCGACGAAGAGGCCACCGCCAACCTCAACGCCATGAACGCCGGTAATCCGCAACCGTGGGAGCTATCGTTTTCTTATGGCCGTGCACTACAACAACCGGCCCTGCATGCCTGGATGGGCAAGGCAGAAAACGCCCAGGCCGCACAACAGGCCTTGTTCAAGCGCGCCCGATTGAATGGCGCGGCAAGGTATGGGAAGTATGGGGTGGGGATGGAGAAGGAGTGAGGGGGCGGTGAGGCATTGGCTCTGTGGTTAATGGAAAAGTGGTAGCCGTTTTCGATCCTCCGTTGAGCGCTAGAATTTTTCCCTGACTGCAATTAATGCGGGCATGGTAACGCTTGAAAAGGTAATTCTTGAAACTACCTACGCCAGTTAAGGTCCATGGCCTTGTCCAACCATTACACCTAATCCTGCCTTGCTTCCCGGGGAGGGGTGTGAAGTGGTCTAATAATCCCGGA
>DKAX01000212.1 GCA_002450975.1 Proteobacteria bacterium UBA6915 | reverse complement strand
GCGGCGGTGATGTTGGTATGGTTAAAGGCGATCAGCGTCCAGTCGCCGGTGCTCCGGTGACAGTTTTCGCAGGAGAGTTGCGTGGGCAGATGTTGCGGGCCTTGCAGCGGCACGCCGCTGTAACGTACGTCGTGGCAGCGTTTGCAATCGGTCACCACACCGGCGTGGTCGTAGTTGACGCTGAGCCAGTTGGTGACGCTGAGATGACACGACTCGCAGACCAGATCTCCCGTGGGGATGTGGTTCTGACTCTGACCGGTGGTGCCTAAGCGTGTGCCGTCGTGACAGCTTTGACAATTGCTGGTAACGCCGGCGTGGTCATAGCTCACCAGCAACCAGCTGGTGGTGGATTGGTGGCAGGTGTCGCAACTCAAGCTGGTGGGCAGATGGCCTTGGGGTTGTCCGCCGCTGTTGGTGTTGTTATGGCAGTTGGCGCAGGGGGTCTCCTGTACCGCCGAGTGGTTCATGCGTGCGCTGGTGAAGTCCAAGGTCGTGTGGCAGGCATCGCAGTCGATGATGACCGGGATGTGATTGACCTTTTGACCGACAGCGATGGTCGCGTTATGACAACCGTTACACGCCCGCGGTGTACCGGCAAAGACGCCGTTGATATGACACGACTCACAGGTGGCAAACTGATGTTTGCCCGTCAACGGATAACCGGTAGCGAAGTGATCGAAATTGCTACCAATTGCTTGACTAGTAGCCGCTTGGCTTGTGACGACGGGACTGATCGTTATACACAGTATCAGCGCACTGAACAGGCGTTTCAAAACACCGGATCGTATCGCCAAGGAGCGGGTCCTCTTGTCGAAAACAGATTCGCAAAACTACAGCGGGAAAATTACACTAATAAACTAAGAAGGCTATATACACACAACGTACATAGCGCTTGATTAGACACACTCCGGACATAAAAAGCAATACCTGATTAATTTGTTAAGTGTTGTCTCAGAATGCCTTTGAACGCGAAAACCTTTTTATCAGGGATACAAACATTGATTAACCTAAAAAAACACGCCCCATATGACGCGATCTATATAATCCGAATAAAATATTGTCTTTCACACGACATAGACACCAGCGATATAAGCGATATTTTTACACATGAGCATGACCAGGATCACGAGTATCAGAATAAAGAAACAATGGCACTCAAACCCATATTGAAGACATTAGTTGCACGGATATTTATCCTTGGAAATGTCCGCCATATGGCATGATTATTAATAACAACACAAAGAATTTACTGCATGACGATCAAACAAACTGGGTTATCTCTCAAAGGCGTGATTCTATTGACAGCCGCCTTTACAACAGACATGGTCTCCGCCGCCGATCAATGCTTAAAGATTGACACGGCCCCCCGAAAAAGCTGTGCAGATCTCTCCGAATTACAGAACTTCCCTCCACTGGAGAAAGGACAGTGCGCAACTGTCACCTTCAGCGCAAAAGACAAGAACGGCGTGGCTAAAATGCGCCTGCTTGGCAATAACCGTTACCAAATCACTATCGATAAGCGTGAAGGCGAACAGTGGTGTGACGCCAGCATCGTCACTACCCATGAAGGTTGGCATCACGCAACCAATGGTAACAGCCCTCGTAGCGCGACCTGCCCGGTTCAATGTAGTGAAAAATATTGCCCGCCTGGCAGCAACAAGGGAACGCTGGGACCGGCAGTCAGGCTCGATACGATCACCCGTCTGTTCGTCAAAATGAGCCGCTGGCTTCGCCGCCATCCCGAGAGCGATTTGTTCAGTCTGTTTGTATCTCTGCAAGGCAAGGGTTATGACAGAGAAACGCAATATTCAGATCCCTACCCAGTGACCCCAGACGTCGACGTCCAATTATGTGCCTACGCCAATGACGTTTTCTTCATGTATGGCAACAACTCCGGCATCTTACGCCTACGCATCACCAACGAGAGCGACTAACGGCTTACCGCCAGCAAAAACCCCTATTTCTTCAAACCTGCCTAGCGTAACGAGGTGGCAAACACTCTATATATAATGATGCGGCCTAGGCAAATAACGTATAAATATTGTACAATTTAGCTCGGAACTGTTTCCAATATCCATTCGACGCCTTGTACAAATTCTACGGTTTAATTCGATTTTCAGTCGCAGTCTATGAACAGAATTAAAAAAAGCATTATCTTTCTAGCCGTTCTGCTGGTCGCCTTTTTCACCTACCGCCTGATGCTCTACGGTCTGTATTACAAGTACTTTGCCGGCTTGGGCTTCGCTGAGGTTGTTAGCGCATTCTTTAATGGCATACGGTTTGATCTCTCCATCACAATAGTACTGTTCAGCCTGCCGCTCCTGTTGATGAACATCCCGTTGAGATTTCTGGATAAAGGCCCGTGGTTTTCCTATGGCAGTTGGCTGCTGTTCGCACTCAGCGTGGCGATTTGCACCTTTCTGGCGGTGGATCTGATCTATTTTGGTTATGTCAAACGTCATATTGCCGGAGAGCTGCTGCAGCTGGGCAACGACACGGATATGCTCGTGCATTCGATGTCCAGTTATTGGGGCGAGACCCTGTTGTTACTGGCTTTCATCGTCATCCTGTTCCGGGTATGGCGCAGACTGCATGCCATACCGTTACAACCGTTTTCGGGAAAAGCCTGGATACACTACAGCCTCTTCGTGCTGATCCTGACCATACTCGGCCGGGGAGGACTGGGCTTGAAGCCCATCAATGTGGTGAACGCCTACTCTACCGGAAATACCGAATACGGCAATCTCGTCCTGAATGGCGTATTTACCGCGGCCCATGCCAGTCGCCATACCAAGTCCATTCCCCACCGTTTTTTCTCTGACTCCACCCCCATGGACGTCATGCTGTCGGTACGCCAGGTCGAAGACCGCGACTACCCGATGATGCAGCGTAGCGCCAGCCATACTGGAAAACAAAAAACTAATTTGGTGTTTATCCTGCTCGAGAGTTGGAGTGAAAAATATATCGACAGCTTTACCGGCAACAACACCGGGCTGACTCCCCATTTCGACCAACTGGCCAAGGATGGGCTGCGCTTTACGCGGTTCTATTCCGCGGGCCAACGCAGTATCGAAGGCATACAGGCCATACTGACCGGCGTCCCTATAATTATCGGCATGCCCACGCTGGGGCGCGGCCTGGAGGCCAACACGATCTCCCGCTTAGGCACCATTGCGCAGGACAATGGCTATCACACGCTGATGCTGCAGGCCTCCAAGAGAAACTCCTTTCGCCTGGACGCCATCGCCGCCGCCACCGGTTTCGAAGAGTATTACGGTATGGAGGATATGCCGCCGCAACTGCCCTACAGCGATGCCAACGGCTCCTATTTCGGCTGGGACTACGAGTTGTTTCAGACCCTGTTCGACAAACTGGATCAGTCGCCCAAGCCGACACTGGCCTTTGCCTATACAGGCACCACGCACTTCCCCTACCCGGCGGTACCGCCACAGTTCCAACGCTTTCCCCATGACAGCCGTTCCGAACAGGGTTTTATGAATACCTTGATCTACGCCGACTGGGCGCTGGGTGAATTCATGGACAAGGCCAAACAACAGCCTTGGTTCAACAACACGATTTTCGTCATCACCGCTGACCATCCCCTGGGCAAGTTTCACGTCGGCGAGTTCGACAGTCAGTTTCACATCCCCTTG
Organism: Proteobacteria bacterium UBA6915; assembly: GCA_002450975.1. Classification (GTDB taxonomy): domain Bacteria; phylum Pseudomonadota; class Gammaproteobacteria; order UBA6915; family UBA6915; genus UBA6915. The sequence goes on along the minus strand of DKAX01000212.1, from coordinate 9,322 downwards.
CTGATCTACGCACCTGGACTGGTCAATGCCGGCACCAATGCCAAGGTCGGTTCACAAATGGACCTGTTCCCCACCATCATCGATCTGTTGGGTTTCCAACAGCCGTTTGCGGCGCTGGGCAACAGTCTGCTGTCCAAACAGGGTGGTTACGCCTATGTCACCCAGGGCTCGGAGATGATCGGTCTGATCGATGCGCACGGCTATGTCTCGCACAGTTTGAAAAACCGCCTGCAGGCAAGGCGCTGGGACAATGCCAGCGATGCTAACTATTTCGATCAGTTGCAGCGACGTCTGTTAGGGCTGGATCAATTGAGCTATGAGGTATTAACCAACAACCGTTGGGCAAAATAGAACGGACAGCAAATCCGTAGTGACTTCGAAAGTCTCAAGACAATAACGCAACACTCTTGGCCTGGGCAAACACCTGTTTGCCCGGCGCCAATGCCAACTGTTCCGCTGATTTCCGGGTAATACGCGCCAGCATGGGCACGCCTGCCAGCAGCAGACGCAGAGTCACCTGGGAAGCACCCTCGGCAATAATCTCTTCTATTGTGGCGGGAAAGATATTCAGAATACTGGTGCCAGTCTGTCTCTCCAGGGTAATACTCACATCGCGCGCCGCAACACGAAGTCGCGCACGACTGCCCACCGGCAAGGCCTTGCGCGCCACGGTGAATGTGCCACCGGCAAATTCCAAATAGGTCAGCTGGTAAGATTCGTCGTGCGCACTGACCACCGCCTCTATCAATGTCTCAGCGTCACCACCGTGGGCCGGCGACAAATCCAGGCGTGTGAGAATTTCTGCGGTATCCCCGCTGGCCTCGACTCTGCCTGCGGCCATGAGCACCATATGGTCCGCCAGTCTGGCGACCTCATCCGGTGAATGGCTGACATAGATGACCGGAATTTCCAGTTCACGATGCAGCGTCTCGAGAAACGGCATGATCTCCTGTTTACTGGTGATATCCAGGGCAGACAGCGGCTCATCCATCAGCAGCAATCGAGGACTGACGGCCAGCGCACGCGCAATTGCCACACGCTGACGCTCGCCCCCCGACAATTTATCGGTCTTGCGTTCCAGCATCGCCGCGATCCCCAACAGTTCGATGGCCGTTTCCAGTGCCATGCGCTGCTCGGTACGCGCCATGCGCCTGAACCCAAACGCCACATTTTGTCGTACAGTCAAATGAGGAAACAGGCTGGCCTCCTGGAAGACGTAACCGATGGGACGCCTGTGGACAGGCAAAAAAAAGTTTTCCTCCTGCCAGACGTCGCCATCAACCAACAAACGCCCGGCAATGCGATCCAATCCGGCCACGGCTCGTAACACGCTGGTCTTGCCGCTGCCGGATGGCCCGAACAAGGCACTGACACCGCGCGCAGGCAGGGCAAAGTCGACATCCAGGTGAAAACCGCCACGTCGGGCGTTGAAGCGTAACTCGATACTCATAGCACGCTCACCCGGAAGCGACGGTTGGCGGCGTAGACCGCCACCAACATCAGGAAGGAGAGTATCAGCAGCCCACCGGCCAATGTGTGTGCCTGCGCGTATTCCAGGCTCTCGACATGATCATAGATGGCTATGGAGATCACCTTGGTCTCCCCCGGAATATTGCCGCCTATCATCAACACCACGCCAAACTCGCCGATGGTGTGGGCAAAACCCAAGACACAGGCGGTGATGATGCCGGGGCGGGCCAACGGCAACACCACCGTAAAAAAGCGATCCAGCGGTGACGCGCGCAGGGTGGCGGCAACCTCCAGAGGACGCTGACCGATCGCGGCAAAGGCATTTTGCAGCGGCTGGATTACAAAGGGCATGGAATAGATCACCGAACCGATCACCAGTCCGGTAAAGGTAAATGCCAGGGACTCACTGCCCATGACCGACATCAATCCGCCGATCGGTCCGTTGGGCCCGAGCGCGATCAGCAGGTAAAAACCTAAAACGGTAGGAGGTAAAATCAAAGGCAATGCGACTATCGCTTCCAGAAAAAACTTATAGCGCCATGAAGTCCTGGCCAGCCACCACGCCAGCGGTGTACCGACGATCAGCAATATCATGGTTGCGACCAGCGCCAGCTTGAGAGTAATGGCCAGTGAGGTCAGATCGGCATCTGTAAACATCAGGGCGTCCCGTAACCGTAGCGGTGAATGATCTTACGTGCCGATTCGCTTTTTAAAAAGTTAAAAAACTCTCGGGCCGGCAAACTGTCGCGCAGTATAACCGCCTGCTGTTCAATGGGCGAATACTGTGATTGTGGCACCAACCAGTAAGAGCCACGCTCTTGTTCCGCCAAGGCTAGCACCTGCGCATAGGCGACAAAACCGAGTTGCGCATTGCCTGTGCTGACATACTGAAAGGTTTGCGCGATATTCTCACCGCGTACCAGGCGTGAAGAGAGTTGTTGCCACAACCCCATACCGGTCAGTATCTCCTCAGCGGCCTGGCCATAAGGTGCCAGCTTGGGATTGGCAATTGCCAGGCGTTTAAAATTGCCTTGCGTGAGCGCAGTGCCACCGTCTACTACAACTCCGTGACGGGCACTCCAAAGGACAATCCGGCCGATGGCATAGGTAAACCGACTGCCGTTGACGACCTTGCCCGCTTGCTCCAGCAGTTCCGGTCTATGCGCATCCGCAGCGAAAAAAAGGTCGAAGGGTGCGCCGTTTATAATCTGCGTATAGTGCTTACCGGTGGAGCCGTTGCTCACAACAATTTTGTGCCCCGTTTCCAGCCGGAACTGTTCGGCCAGTACATCCATGGTATCGCGAAAATTACTGGCCACCGCGGCGCGTATCTCCCCGGCAGACAAGGAACCGGCAACCGCCAGCAGAGCAACACTCAGCAACAATCGCCAGGCCAAGTTTAGCCCTCTGCGCTGTGCGCCACTCCCGGAATGCATTGCACAAATAATCATGGTTTGGAAAATCTCGACAAGTCATAGATGAATTTTCCCTGGCGGGAAGTAGGCAACGCTATTCTATTATATATAGGCGCCCGCTACCGAGGCAAACCAGCAGGGCCATTTTTCAATGCGGCGACCTTGAATTAGATTAGCTTGCCTGTGTCAATGCCTGTACAAAGACATCCACGCTTTGGGCGCCGGACACGGCCAAGCGGCCATCGAAGAGAAAGAATGGCACGCCGCGTATACCTATATGTGCCGCACGCCTTTGATCATCCCTGACCTGCTGGGAAAATCCTTGCTCGGAAAACATAGAAGTAACTGCATCGCGCTCAAACCCGGCCTCAACAGCCACTTCGGTCAGGGCCTGAATATCGCCAATGGGCAGCGATTCGGTAAAATAACCGTGCATCAATCGCTCAGTCATCACGTCGCCTCGACCGAGGCTCGCCGCATAGTGAATCAAACGGTGGGCATTGAAGGTATTGCCCGGCCTGGCGAATACCAGATTGTAATTCAGCCCCTCTCTTGCGGCCAGCTGACTGACTTCCGCATTCATGGCGTCGGCCTGTTGCTTGCTTACGCCGTATTTGCGTGCCAGCATTTGAGTCAATGTCTCGCCAAGCTCTACCGGGGCCTGCGGGTCGAGTTCGAAGCTGCGCCACTCAATATCAATCTCTGCCCTGTCGGCCAATGTTTTCAGCGCGGCTTCGAATCGGCGCTTGCCAATGTAACACCACGGACAAATCACATCAGACCAGATTTCAACCTTCATCCACTGTTCGCCTATTCACCTATTCACAATAACAACACCACAGCACCGCAATCCGCCAGCACTAGCGCATAGCAGAACTATCTCTTCACTCTGTCACCATTGATAAAATAACTCACTCCGTCATTGGCGTCTGATCCCGTCGCTTCATCCCAGTTGGTAACAACGAATTTTCCGGGATCCACACCATCGAGAGTTTTAAACTCCAGACCGATTCGTGTATACACGGCGTGCGCATCTTTATAATAGCCTCGCCCGAGGGACCGGATCGTATTCGGATCCACCTGGGACAATAGCCTGTTTTGATAGGGATCGTAAAAATGTCTCCTGTCGCGGGCAAAACCGGAAAGGTCACTATCCTCCGGGTAGAAAGCAAATGTTGCGGCGTCCGACTCCGGCAAGATGGCACGATCCTCAAAATAGACTTGTGCCGCATCCTTGGCGAAATAGGGGGTCAATGTACGAAAGGAGTCCGCCTGCGCACCCACTATGCGCTCAACGCCGAAATAGACTACGCCATTGGCAATAAGATGATTGGCGGACAATAGTTTATAATCTTCGGGCGTGGCACCGACAACCTCCTGCCCCTGATAATAAAGTCTGTGTTCATCCATCGCCCAATTCATCGACTCCTTGTCCAGGATAGAAAAAGACCCCGGCTGCGACCTGGCGACCTTTTTGCCCATGTAATAAACGGCCGACTTGTCTTTGGTATAGGAGTTTTCATATACAACATTGTTTTTACTCAAGTCACCACTCAAGGAGACAAAGGTAGCGGCATCCGCCCCTTGCAGACGTCGACCATCGACGTAGACAGCGTCATTTGTCACGGTGAAACCACTGGTATTTACACCGCGTAGTGCATTGAACACCATAACCGGGTAGCCGAACAGGGAGACCGCCGTAGTAACCACGCCCAGCCCACCCCAGAACAGTGCCTTGCCTGAAATGCCAAAGAGGGAAAGATCAAACAGCCAGAACAGCGCAAAGATATAGGCCGGATAAAACAGCCAAAGCATGACATTAAATACATGGCGGGGATTGTTGACCGCATCCCCCGTCGGAAACATCATGACCGACATGAGCATAAACATCGGCCACGGCAGCAGGGCAATCATCCCGACGATTTTGAATATCTGCCTGAAATTTTCCATATCAATATTCTCCTTGCGGCATCAGCTTTCGGTGAAATTATTTTCGGGGGGTGCACATAGCGGGACATACAGCCTCTTGCACTAAAGCGCATCGCGCAACACTGAACGCTACTAAATCCACCGGGTCGAGTCAAACTCTGACCATTCAGTCGACCCGGCGCGCAAACGGCCAGACATACCGTTTTTACACCGGGTCATCTTGACGAAAATTATAAAATCTCACATAGTTGGCTGCCCCAATCGGGGGTTTTGGCCTTTCGGTCCTCTATGTATCACTACGATGCAATCCCTTATACTCCGCAACCTTTCGCCCAGACACACCCGCAGCAACTCGCCATACTTGGCCGCTTGTTTGGCATAGCCTCCACTGACCCCGGTAGGTGTCGTGTACTTGAACTGGGGGCGGCCACCGGGGGCAACCTGATCCCCATGGCCTGGTACTACCCGCAGTGCGAGTTCGTCGGCATCGAACTGGAGCCCTCGCAAGTGGCCGCGGGCCAGGCCCTGATCGAGGAGTTGGGACTCACCAACATCCGGTTCCTCCAGGGGGATATTCTTACGGTCGATGTGTTGGCACTGGGCAAGTTTGACTACATCATTGCCCACGGTGTGTTCTCCTGGATACCCGAAAACGTACGTGACGCCATGCTTCGGCTCTACAAACAGTGCCTACAACCCAATGGCATCGGCTACATCAGCTACAACGCCAGCCCGGGCTGGCATGCGCGCGGCATGGTACGAGAAATGCTGCTGTACCATATTCGTGACATCAAAGACCCCGTGGCACAACTCAATGCCGCCCTTGAATTCATCGACCTTATGGTGGACACACTCACCAGTCAGGAGAGCAGCCTTGCACGCTACCTGCTGGAGGAGTTTCATTACCTGCAGCACGCCAACCACAGCTACGTCTTTCACGAGTTTCTCGAGCCCTACAATCACAGCTACCTGTTCAGCGATTTCATCTACTTGCTGGAACAAAACGGTCTGAATTTTGTGTGCGAGTCGCAACTCGCCAGTATGTTCGCACAGCGCTACGGCGACAGGGCAGAAGCCTTCGCCGACACCGTCGACGACGGCGTGCGCCGGGAGACCTACCTGGATTTTTTCAATCAGCGGACGCTGCGTGAATCCTTGATTTGTCATGCCGAACTGCAACCCGATTACGCCATCGACCTCGACCTGCTGCAACAAATCTCCGTCGTCAGTCAGCTGGCACCTCCACAACACCTGGAGACTGGCAAAGCCAAGGCGCAGCTGTTCACCTTGCCCGGCGGGAGGAAATACAGCGTAACCGATCCCGTCGCCAAACTGATGTTGAAAAGGCTCTATCACGCCTACCCCAACGCCCTGCCCTGCGCGTCATTGTTTCAGGAGATCATTGATAACAGCACAATACGATATGAACAGGGTGACGAGTGGCAGCATGAAATCTTCAGTCTGTTCGTCAGTGGCGCCCTGCAATTGGTCGCTTCACCCACTTCGCTGGAAAGCGCAATAAAGTCCCGCCCCCAGGCCCATGCCCTGGCCCGTGCCCAAGCACGGGATAAACATCCTATCACGGGATATTGGCATGACGTCATCGATGGCGACAGTTTTACTTTGGCCTTAATTCAACGACTGGATAACATGAGCGATATCGAACACTTGGTAGACAGCATGACCCAGGAACTCGCCGACGGTAAGCTGTGTCTGCCAGGGCTGAATATCAAGACCATCAACCCCGCTAAGCTGCGCGTGCAGGTGGAAAACAATATTCAACGGCTGCTCCAACTGTTTTGTCGACAGGGGCTGTTACTATAGTCGGTCTTGGTAACTACCTTTCATTCGCGTGTTACAAACCTGCCGGCGGGCTGTCCCGACCCGCTAGTTATCAGGCAACAGCCATAACCGATGGGTAATCGCGTGCACAGCATCCGATTGTGACCACAGCGGATGGTACACGCCCGCGCCGCCACTCAGTACGACGCTTTGGATGGTACCGGAGGTGACTGTCACAATGGGTACGGTCAAACTCCAACCATCGGCGCTGCGCGATGCCGAGTAGAGCGTGGAGCTGGCGCCGCTCTTCTCCACACCTAGCAGGGCGTAACTATTACCGTCACAGGCCAGGGTCACGGCCTTGAGATTGGCATCGATGGCCGTGCCCCAGGCACCCGCCGCATAGACACGTTCATCGTAGACAGCAGTGCCGTAGAGTACGCGATACTCGTCGCCGTTGGTGGCGGCCAAATAACCGCCATACCCCAGGCTGGCGGCAGCGGCCCAGGCACCTTCATGGACCCTGGCGTAGGTATATAAATTTTTGGTATACAGCACTGCGTAACTGCTACCGTTAGACAGCAGTGCCGGTGAACCCAAAGAAGTGCCGTAGTCGAGCTGGACACGACCGCCCCAAGCCGCGGCGATACGCACCCGCGCGTGGATGGCATCGGAACTCAAATCGTCATCCAGCCAGACAATCGCATACTCGCCTCCCACGCTGGCGACCTTCGCCTCCTTTTGAAAAGATGATGGGTCGGTATAGAGAATCTCGGATGCAGCCCAAGTGCCGTTGAATTCCGCCACCCTGACATTNNCCACCGGCGGAGATGAGGTGAACCGGGCCCAGCACGCCATTGCGATAACGGCGCCCGCGGATCTGCCAGACACCGGCGTTGTATTGCTGCCAGACCAGCAAGGTATCGCCGTTACCATTGACGGCCGCTACCGGATTTCTCACGCCACCGGGATGGGTTCCGGTCACCAACAACCGGTTGGCCGACGTCGATATGATTATGCTGCCGGACAGGAAGGCGGTATAGAGTGCCATGCGCGCGTCATTCGTATTGGTGCCATAGCCGATCAGCACACCGGGGCCATTAACCACCACGTCCAGCGATTGGGCCGCCGAATCGCTGGCACTCAAAATGACTTCCGACATCCAGTTGGTGGTGACATAGGCACGCACGCTGATACGGCCGCTGGTATTATTCTGCACCACATAGTAATTACCACCGCCCGATACCAGCATGGATTCGCTGACACTGGCAGCGAACAGAGTCTCCGCTGTCGCCAGATTCACACTGGCCAGCAGTGCATCGTTTTGACGCCAGGTTGCGGCATAGGTGCTGCCGTTGCTGGCGATCTGTACCTGAGTGGCGGTGGGACCGTTCCAGGCGACGGTCTGCAGGTTGGTCAATGTCCAGTTGGTACCGTTGTACTGATAAACATCCACGGATTTATTGCCGTCGCTGGCATCGACACGTGCCGTAGCGATCACCGCATAGCCGCTGCCGTTGCTGGCAATGTCATGGGCACCGCCGATGCTGCCGTAGCTGGTCAGTTGAGTCTCGGCCAGCCAACTGGTGCCGTTATACACCCGGGCATAGATCCAGTCGCGGTTGGGGTAAGTGCTTGCCAACTGACGCCAGCAGATGCCATAGCCGGTAGTGCCCACGGCGATTTGGACATCGACGGCATCGAGTTTATAGAGGGTGGACCAGCTGGAACCATTGTATATGGAGACACGACCTACCCAGGTCATGGCATAGCCGGTTCCATCACTGACCAGTTCAAGTGGTCCCACCGGACCGCTGAATCCACTCGAGGTTTGTCCCAGTTTTTCACTGCTCCAGTCCGTACCGTCATAAATAGCTGCATAGTAGGAAAACAGATCGTTCCAACCAACAACGTAACTATCACCATTGGAGAGTATGCCCAGACGGCCGGGGCCGCCGTCGGCCGGCCCCAGGTCTATCGGTGCCGACCAGGCACCGTCAGCATGGATAGAGGCATAAACGTGCCCAGGATATGGACGTACCCAGACCAAGGCAAAGGTCGTTCCATTGCTGGCAATCGCCACCTGCAGGTGGGCGTTGTCACCCGGGTATTCGACGATGGTCTGCTCCGTGGCGAAGGTCGTTGACTTGGTGTTGCGCTGCGCGGCGACCAGTTTGACTCCGGTACCCGAGTTGACACTCCATACCGCAAAACCCTCGGTGCCACCGAAGGCCACTCGCGCCGCGCCGTGCGCCGAACTGCTGTTGTCGCTGACTTGCAGTGGTGCGCCATCCACAGTAAAGGTCCAGCTCTCGGCAGCCGGCAACGGATTACCGGCCAGGTCGGTTACGCTGGCGGCCACCTGTGCGGTGTATTGTTGTCCCGGTGTCAGACTACTGTTGGGGATAAAGGTGACGATGTCAGTGGCTTCATCGTAGGAGACGATACCGGTGACACCTTGTATCTTCACTGTGTTCGGACTGATGGTATTGCGATCCATGGGTTCATTGAATTGCACCCGCATAACACTGGCCGGAGGCACCACCCGGCCATCGACGCCTGGCGCACGGCGCAATACGCTGGGTGCGACAGTATCCGGCTCGGCAGAGAAATTGAGCACAAACTCCTGCACCAAACCGTTGCCAACCAGATCGGTCACGGCGCTGGCAATGTGTATTGCATAATCTGCCTCATAGACCAGAGGCGGCAGATTGATAATGATGCGC
>DKAX01000189.1 GCA_002450975.1 Proteobacteria bacterium UBA6915 | reverse complement strand
GTCTGGAAGGCGATCTCGTCGATGACACCGATGATATCGGCGATCTTTTTGCTGGAGGCGTTGATCTCCGCCATGGCGCCGATGGTACGACCAACCACTTCACCACCCCGTTCCGCCTGTTCGCGGGCACCGGATGCCAGTTGATTGGCCTGTTTGGCGTTGTCGGCATTCTGTTTTACCGTACCAGTGAGCTCTTCCATACTGGAGGCGGTTTCTTCCAATGAAGATGCCTGCTCCTCGGTACGCTGACTTAAGTCGGTATTACCCTGAGAGATCTCTGTTGCGGCGCTGGTAATGCTGCTGCCGGCACTGCGAATCTGACCCACCATCTTGAACAGATTCTCGACTGAGGAGTTCACCGCGTCACGCATGACGGCAAACTCGCCATCGAACTCACCGGACATCTGCTGAGTCAGGTCACCATCGGCCAGGGCCTTCATCACGCGGGTACTCTCACGGATGGGTTCCACCACCGCCGATACCAGATCATTGATACCCTGACCCAGGCCTTTCATGAATCCTTCATAACGATTGACGTCGATACGTTTGTCAAGATCACCGTTGGAGGCGCTGTTGATCAACGCCTGTATCTGGCGTTCGGCATCCTTTTGCTCGGTGATGTCTTTCCACTCGACCATGTTACCCATCAGGTTACCCTGACCATCAATAATGGCCGTGGCGTTAACCTCGAACTCCAGATCCCCCACCTGCATCTGCGCCTTGGCCGGCAGGCGGCTCTTGTCCGCCAACAGGGCGCGCTGATGGGTCGGGTTCTTGTGGAACTGGTCGATGTTCTGGCCGACCAGGTTATTGGGATCCAGGCTTGGCCACTTCTGGCGCAGCATACCGATACGGTTGTTCAACATCCTCACCACCGCCGGGTTGACGTAGGTGATATTCAGATCGGTGTCGCACAACATCAGGTTGGTGGTAGAACCGTTGATGGCCGACTGCAATCGGGCCACCTCGAGCTCTTTCTTGCGCTGCTCGGTAACGTCCGACCACTCCAGAGAGTTACCGATATAGCTACCGGCGGCATCATACATGGCGGTCACATTCAGCTTAAACTTCAGTGGGCCAACGGTGATGTCGGTGGAATAGGGCAGATTACGCGGATCGGCAAGCAAGTCTCGCTGGCGCCGAGGATTGGCGTGGAACTGGTCGATACACTGGCCGATCAACTTGGACGCATCGAATCCGGGATACAAAGTACGCAAGGTCGTCTGGTGGTGCGTCAACAGCTTAATGGTTGACTGGTTGGCATAAGTAACCACCAGATCGCGATCCACCATCATGATACAGGTCATGGCATTATCCACGGCAGCCTGCAGACGCGCGACGTTATCCTCCTTCTTACGCACCTCGGTGACATCGTGCCATTCTAAAGTATTGCCAATATAGTTGCCTTGCGGATCAACTATGGCCGACACATTGAGGTTGAATTTCAGCGGACCGACAGTAATATCCGTGCGAAAGGGCAGATTGCCCGGGTTGCTCAACAATTGACGTTGGTGGGACGGATTCTTGTGAAACTGGTCTATATTGGCACCGACCAAGCGATCAGCACCGAAATTGGGATAAAGGGTACGCAGGGTTGCTTCATGCTTGCGCATCAACTCCGTGGTAGCCTTATTGACGTAGGTGATCTTGAAATCCCGATCAATCATCATCATTGGAGTCAGGCAGCTGTCCACTGCCGAACGCAGTTTCACCAGTTCGCTGTTACCGCCCGCACCTCCTTGTTGTACACCCGCCGTTGCCGTTGACATATTTCCATCCTCCGACTTTCTATAAGCCTGTAACATTACCGTTGCTATCGCATTCAGCGCCTCCGACCAGGCACTGCGCAAATCCTCTGACCACAAATCTCCGGCCACCTCTTTCATGACATCCAGTAGCACTTCCGCCACTGCCTGATAGTGCGCGGCAATGGCACCGTACCCCTGGTGCCGCGCCCCCAAATCCTTTAATGCGGCAACCAGTGCCTGTGGATTGCGCAGGTTCTGCACCACCAACACCAGCGATGCCAGCAGTTTCTTTTGCTGAGTCTCGGGCGTGGTATTGGCAAACATCGGCACGACCGCCGGATGGCGTGCAAACAGTTCCTGGTAAAAACGCCGCACCAACTCTTCACCGCGCGGAGCAAGGGCGGCAAACGATTGCTCCAGCAGGTCAATCTTTAGATTGAATGGGTTTTCATTCCCGCTCATCGCACTTGTCATTTCTTGTTCTCCACTTTGTCCGGTATTAGCATCCGGTTCACTCGATTCGTCTTTCATCCATGCCAGGGGATCAAATCCTACTCTGTCACCACCGCCCATATCGCTCATGCCAGGGTTCTCCGATAGATGACATCATCCGCCAGAGTGCTGTAATCCTTGGCTCCACGATTCGTCTTTCGATACTCGAATATCGTTTTTCCGAAGCTGGGGCTCTCGGCCAGGGCTACCGTCTCGTGGATGGGGGTAGCCAAGACCCTTCCCGGAAAATACTCCAGCAACTTGTCTTTGATTTGCTGTGACAATTTGCGCCGCTGGTAATAGCGTGTCAGAACAATATACTTTTCAAAATTCAGATGCAGACTGCGCTCGATATAACCAACTATCTCCATCAGACGCGATACCCCATGCAAGGCCAGGAAATCGCCACTCACCGGTATCAGCACCTCTTTGGCCGCCAACAAGGCATTCATGCCGATCAATCCGGCTGAGGGCGGGCAATCGATGATGACGTAGTCAAAATCCTGCTCTATCGCGCTCAATGCCTCTTTCAGGATATACCCGCGCTTGGCGCCACCCTGACGGATAAACTCCACTTCGCCCAGTCGGACACCAGCAGGTAAAAAATGGATATTTTCCCTAACCTCGAACATGCACTGCTTAACCGAATTACGTTCGAGCAACACTTCATCGAGTCCGTGACACTTGCGATTGTCCACTCCGAAGGCGATCGTCAGATGTGCCTGCGGATCCATATCCAACGCCAGTACCCGTTTTCCGGATCTCGCCAGAGCATGAGACAGGTTCAAGGTCGTTGTGGTCTTGCCCACGCCACCTTTCTGATTCATAACTGCAATCACACGGCCCCCTACATAGAACTAACGTTAACGTGTTGCCGACTCCACTACAGACAGCTCCTTGGAATTCATCAACTGATCGATATCCAGGACTATGACCATCTTCTCTTCGAGCGTAGCCAAACCCTTTACGAATTCTGTATTCACCGCACCACCAAAATCCGGCGGCGGCTTAATTTCATCACCGGGCACGTTATAGACATCGGAAACTCCGTCAACCACAATACCCATGACGCGACTGCCATTGGCATGCATCACCTTAAGAACAATGATTACAGTCGTGGCGCCATACGGAATCTTCTCCATACTAAATCGCAGTCGCAGATCGACGATCGGCACAATCGTGCCGCGCAGATTGATCACACCAAGGATATACTTGGGCATATTGGGTACGGGCGTCACCGAATCCCAACCCTTGATCTCCTGTACGCGCAGGATGTCCACCCCGTACTCCTCACCGGCCAGCATAAAGGTCAGATACTGTTCGGTGCCGTCACCGACACCAGCACCCAGGCCAACCTCCGTTTCCACTGACTGCGTCAAACTACTCATAGATCAACTCCCGTTTAAGCCGCGGCGCTGGTCGGTTTGCGACCCTTGCCGTTACCCTTTCCCTTGCTCAGATGAATAATTCCGGAAATATCCAGAATCAATGCCACCGTACCATCGCCCAGGATAGTTGCCCCGGACACGCCTTCGACCCGTTTAAAGTTGCTCTCCAGGCTTTTGATAACCACCTGTTGTTGACCAAGCAAGTCGTCGACAAACAGGCCGACCTTTTTACCCTCGCCCTCGACCACCACCAGCAGCCCCTCTTCCAAACGCATATAATCCTCGCGCATGCCAAACAACTGATAGAGTTTGACTATAGGGATATATTCATCGCGCAGCTTGAAGACATCGCCTGTAGCGGCGACGTTGTTGACCTGATCGCAGGTGACCTGGATCGACTCGATGATGGAAACCAGCGGAACTATATAGGTCTGCTCCTTGACCCGGATCAACTGACCGTCCAGGATTGCCAGGGTCAGCGGCAATCGAATAATAAAAGTGCTGCCTACACCCAGTTCAGAGCGAATCTCCACACTGCCGCCCAAGGACTTGATATTCTTTTTAACCACATCCATGCCAACGCCTCGTCCGGAGACATCACTGACCTGATCAGCGGTGGAAAATCCCGGATGAAAAATCAAGTCGTGGATCTGCTCCTCGGACAACTCCTCGCCCGCTTGGATAACACCTTTCTCGCGCGCCTTGCGCATAATTTTCTCTTTGTCCAGACCGGCGCCGTCATCGGTTATCTCAATGACGATATTTCCGCCCATGTGATAGGCATTCAGCTTCACCTGTCCAACCGGCGGTTTGCCCTTGGCCTTACGCACATCTGGCATCTCGACGCCGTGGTCCAGGGCGTTACGCACCAGGTGAACCATAGGATCGCCGATCTTCTCCATAACGGTCTTATCCAGTTCAGTCTGTTCACCAGACAGTTTCAACTCCACCTGCTTGCCTAACTTGCTGCTCAGATCATGTACCATACGCGGGAAGCGACTGAAGACGAAACTGATGGGCAACATGCGGATACGCATGACATTTTCCTGCAGTTCGCGAGTATTACGTTCAAGCTGCGCCAGTCCGTCACGCAACTTGTCCAGTTTGGCCATATCAAACTCTTCGCCCAACTGGCTGAGCATCGACTGGGTAATTACCAGTTCGCCGACGATATTGATCAATGCGTCGACCTTGTCGGTACTCACGCGAATGGAAGAACTGGCTTCACTGGCCGGCGCAGAACGTGTCGTGGTTTTTGCAGGGGCCGGTTGCCCTGCAGGCGCGGCTGCAGCGGGACTCGGTTTCGACGCAGCAGCGGGTGCCACTACCGGAGCCGCAGGGGCCGCCACCCCATGGGCAGACAGCATGTGCATAGCGACCTGATTGAGTGCATCACTCCAGGCGCGCTGTAATTCGTTGGTCCAGGCATCTCCCGCCATGGACTTCATGGTTGCCAACAACACCTCGGCAACCTTGGGATAGTGATCGGGTTTTACGCCGTAGTTAACATGCTTTTCTCCCAATTGTCGCAATACCTGGGCTAGACCTTCCGGATTACGCAGACTGCCAACGACTGTAGACAGTGCGGCCACCAGTTTTTCAGACTGTCTTTCCATGGTGGTATTGGCAAACATCGGGGTCAAATCAGGATATTTCTTAAACAGACTGCTATAAAAGGTACGCACCAACTCTTCCGCACGTGGCGCCAGCAGTGCGAAACTACTTTCCAACAATTCAACCGTATCAGCGCCCGCAGGGGACGCGGCAGCGGGACTCGACGAAGCAGCGGCGGTCTGCGCCTGAATATCCAGTTCACAATCGCCGTCCACCCACTCGAACACCTCACGGAGCGCGCGCTCGTCGATTTGGTCACCGTTTAATGTGATTTCCCAGGAGAGATAACATTCGTCAACCACCACGTTATCCAGATCCGGAACCTGTTGGCTGTCAGCAACAACAGACATGTCCCCCATGCGGGAGAGTTCACGCAACATGCGCAGTGGATCATTGCCGGTTCTGTACAGATGCGGCAGGGGTTTGAATTTAATGACCCAACCGGTAACAGCCTGTGCCTCAACCTGCGCGACTGGAGCGACGGATTCCGAAACAGGTCCAGCTGAGGCATGGTCTAGCATGACCTGCAGTTGTTGTTTGACTGATTCGAGGTCGGGTGGGTCCAGATTTTCATCGCGCTTCGCCGCCAGAATCATCTCGCGGATGCAGTCGACAGATTTCAATAGGAGATCTACCGCCTCTTGTGTCACCTGTCTGCGCCCGTCGCGCATTTCATCAAGCAGGGTTTCGACCAGGTGGGTAAAGGTGGCGATATTGTCCATTCCGAAGGTGGCACTGCCACCCTTGATGGAGTGCGCCGCTCGGAATATGGTATTGATGACATCGCTGTCGGCCGTGCCAACATCCAAATGCAACAACTCCGATTCCATGACATCAAGACCCTCGATACTCTCCTCGATAAAGGTCTCTTTGAACTGGCGCATGTCTATCGACATAGTCTTATCCCAAAACCTTTTTCACTGTTGCCAGTAACTGATCGGGATTGAACGGTTTGACAATCCAGCCCGTCGCCCCCGCCGCCTTGCCTTCCTGTTTTTTGTCCGCTGCTGACTCCGTCGTCAACATCAGCATGGGGATATATTTATAGTTATCCAGGCCGCGCAGTTGCTTGATCAGGGTGATACCGTCCATGTTGGGCATATTGACATCGGTGATTACCAGGTCGAACTTGCCGCTTTTGGCCTTACTCAAGGCATCGACACCGTCTTCCGCCTGTGTAACTTCGTAACCGGCACCGCGTAAGGTAAAGGCCACCATGTCACGCATTGAGGCTGAATCATCCACCGCCAGAATCATCGTCATAATCTTTCTCCCAGACTTACACTCTTACTTTTTGCTTTACCCGTTCTATTGCGCTAGGCGCAACACAGCGGACAATCCCAACGTATCAGCCCCTTCCAGCAAAGCCGGTGAAGGTTCGGCCCAACTAAAGGCCACTTGCTGCGCGTCACACGATTTGGCAAAGGCCACCAGCAGTTGTATGGCGGCGGCGTCCACTTTCTCCACCGCGTCCGCCTTGAGGGTGATTGCCTTGCCTTTTTTGACGGCTGCGTTTAATTGCTCGTATAACCCTGATAATGTCGAAACATTCAGGACTTCACCTAAATCCAAATTTGTATCTTTTTGTAAAAATGCCATGACCAAACCACCAGAATAAAATGAGACACAAAGAAGCGTATGCAACAACAGTCCTAAAAAGTTGCATGAGTCGGTATCGACAAGAACTTGGAAAGATTTAGAACAATGGCTGGAAAAAACCTGTGGAATTACCACGCAGTAGTAGGGTTTATCAATCGACCAGTTATGTTTTACCGACCGGCTGTCACCCTCTATATATTGGTCACGCGTAGTAGTCGATCAACCCCATACTGAGCGAATGCGTTCGATGGTCTGACTCGCCGTTACCAATGACATCGTCACCTGCCGATGCACCGGCACCCTTAGCCCCCGAGCCGGAAGCAAACCCCTTGTCCTGCTCACGCTTTTGGGCAAAGGCGTGTTGAGAGACATTGACATCCACCTGGGAAAAACCCTGTTCCGTCAGCATATCGCGCAGACGGGGCAAGGCGGCGTCCAACGCCTCGCGCACCACACCATGTTGGGCGGAGATCACCACGGTCGCCTGATCCTGGTTGACGTTGATGCGTACATCGATTGGACCTAATTGTGGCGGATTGAGCTTGATCTCGGCGCTTTGGAGGTTTTGATTGACGAACATGCGTATGCTTTCGCCAACAGCCTTACCCCACTCCGGATGCTGCACCGGATACTGCACGAATACACTGCTGGCGCCACCTTGCGCCTCACTCAGGACGCGCACCCCACCGGCAGTGTTCTGCATGTTTTGGCTGACGACCATGCCGTTTTCCAAGGTGCGCATGAAACCAACATTGTTGGCTTCGCTACTACCGGACTTGAGCAGTCCGGAAGGTTCTTTGACGGCATGTTCAGATGACTCCGATCGCATAGCCTCACGCACCGCCTCTTCGACGCCGGCGGCAATCCGCTCACGCAAGGCAACTCCCGGAAGAACACCTTTGTTGTCCCCTACTGACTCAGTACCCTGTGCGGATTTCAAACCTGCAATGCCACGCTGAAATTCGTGCCGTCTGTCTCCATTGTCGCGCTGCTGCTGGTCTGCGTTAGCATGTTGCCGTCCCTCTTCACCGGTTGAGACAGAACCACCTGACTTATTTGCAGCCCCATTTTCACTCAATGACTGGCTACCGTTAGCAGTCGTGGCACGCAGTGTTTTGGAGAGCCTGTTGGCGTGCTCGTCTTGCTCTTCCAACTCCCCTTCCAGACCCTCGTCAGACTCGGTAGTGGTATTTGCGAGTACCGCCTGTTGGTTCGCCTGTGCTTGGGAAAGCGTGGCGATCCGACTATCGTCAGTCGTTTCCTCTTGCGATCCCTCCGACTCATCGCCCAATTGATCATCCGCCAGTAAATCCAACGGCAGCGACTTATCGTCCATGTCTGCGCCAAGGTCAGCCTCTTCGTCATCCGTTTGCCCGGATACCATGGCCAGTTGCAGCAAGG
The DNA here is from genome assembly GCA_002450975.1 of Proteobacteria bacterium UBA6915. Lineage (GTDB taxonomy): Bacteria > Pseudomonadota > Gammaproteobacteria > UBA6915 > UBA6915 > UBA6915. The sequence goes on along the minus strand of DKAX01000189.1, from coordinate 2,284 downwards.
CAGGATCTACCAAGGCCTCATCGTCAAGCGGCAACTCCGTGCCGGCCTCTACGGCAATTGTCTGCAGCTCCTGGGCAGTTTCCTCGAGCAGGGCCAGTTCACCGGCCAGAGCCTGTTGCAGGGTTTCATCATCCAGGGTCAGCGAACCACCGGCACCGTAGCTGCCCGCCTCCATGCCTTGTGACGCCAACGCATTTTGCCCGCCGCCCTCGCCATCAGTCGATTGCACCATCTCACCACGTAGTACCCGGGCAAAACTGGAACCTTCACCGGAACCGGCAACTCCACCCTGCCCATTGCCGCCCCCGGAGGACTCAGCAAGTGATGCGCCACCCTTGCTGGTGGTCGCCGACCCGGAACTAAGTGTTTGAGATATAAGGTTTTCCATTTCGTTCGAGACCTGAAAATGAATGATTTATCAGGTAATAGGCAATGGCTGTGCCATGTTGAGATAATAAAAACGGGGAAAAAAGTGAATAAACGTTACGACTTACCGTCCTGGCCGCCATTGCGATGGTAGCGTTGAGCCACTTCATCATTCTGACGCTGCTCGAGGCGCTCATCAGCGCGCACTTCCTCCAAGCGGTATTTATCCACCACGGTATCCAACATCTTCTTTTTATTGCGCTTCTGAAACCAGACCTGGCGCAGCGCCTCCACCCGCTGGCGGGCATTGGCAATCACCTCATTCTGTTTTTCGATAGCCGTATCCAGTTGTGCCATAAATCGCTGGAACTCGCGCATCTGCGTTACGCTCATCCCCTGGCGACCACGTTCCTGGAATCCCTGGTAATACTCCAGCCGATAATGCTGTAAATCCCCCAGACGCTTGATCTGCTGCTGCAGATAACGATTCCCTTCCCCCAAACGGCGCGCCGCCTCCTGCTCGTTACGTTGGGCATGATCCACTACCGGTTTCAGTCGACGGCTCTTATTCATTAATCTTGTTATCGGATTGGGCGCTAGGCGGGTAAAATGCAATTACTCAGCCATACTGTGACTTTACGCGCGCCTTGCAGGTAACTTATTGTCAGCGTTATGAAAATCATCCTTTTCAACAAACCCTATATGACCTTATGCCAGTTCACGAGCACACCGGGTGAACGCTGTTTGGCGGATTTCATCCCAATTCCCGACATCTATGTCGCCGGGCGCCTGGATAAGGACAGCGAGGGACTACTGGTGTTGACCGACAACGGTTCATTGCAACACCGCATTGCCCACCCCAAACGCAAGCTGGGCAAGACCTATTGGGTGCAGGTGGAAGGGATTCCTACGGAGGAAACTCTGGAACAACTGCGCAGGGGCGTAGAACTCAATGACGGATGCACGTTGCCCGCCGAGGCGGAATTGATAGATGAGCCAACCGGTCTGTGGCCCCGTGATCCGCCTATCCGCTACCGGGCACAGATCCCCACCCAGTGGTTGGCGTTGACCTTATATGAAGGACGCAATCGTCAGGTGCGGCGTATGACCGCCGCTGTGGGCTATCCCACACTGCGTCTGATCCGGTATGCTATCGGCCCCTGGACTCTGGACAATCTGGCACCGGGCATTTACCAGGAAACCTCTTTACCACCGGAATTGGGCACACCCGCAGACTATGATAAACATCCATCTGACCGTCGCCACCATCGTGCAAAACCAGGGACGCTTTCTGATGGTCAAGGAAAACGACCAGGGACGCATCGTCTACAACCAGCCCGCCGGCCATCTGGAACACGGCGAAAGCCCCGTTGACGGCGCCATCCGCGAAACCCTGGAGGAGACTGCCTGGCAAGTCGGCATAGATCATCTGGTCGGCATTTACCGCTGGTGCCCGCCGGACAAACCGGACCACACCTATATACGCCTATGCTTTGCCGGTCATCCCCAACACCATCACCAGCAACGGGCCCTGGATAAAAAGATCATCGAGGCCTTGTGGCTGACACCCGAACAGTTGGCGCAACTGCACCCGCACCACCGCAGTCCCATGGTCATGGGCTGCATACGCGACTATCTGGCCGGCAAGATCTATCCCCTGGAGCTGCTGCAGGATGTTTTCCCCGAGGCGGGGGTTTTGGGCTAAAATAGGCCGCTTTTAAGCGTCATCCAAAATAGCGAGTTTTTCCATGTCGGCTTCACCTCCCATCGATTTGCCCACCGCGCCTGCTGATCCGCGCACCGCGACGGCGCGTCACATCATGGTCGGCCTCTCCGGTGGCGTGGACTCCTCGGTGGCGGCCTTATTGCTACAGCAGCAAGGTCACCACATCGAAGGCATGTTCATGAAAAACTGGGA
>DKAX01000162.1 GCA_002450975.1 Proteobacteria bacterium UBA6915 | reverse complement strand
CATCGTTTTAACGATGGATCGCTTTGGACTGAAGAAATTAAGTCCTAGTGAAGAAGTGACACAAAAACCGAAATCGGCGGAGATGCCCTTGATCAACGGCGAAGTGAAGCAACTGATCTATGACGGGATTGATTTTGGCCATGCATTGATTACAACCAGTCGCCTACGGAAAGGCATTCGTGTGGATAAATTCCAGTCACAGGCACCCTATCTGAAATTGAACGCCACGGGACAATGGACCCAGTGGTTGGGGCGGAATTGGTCGACACTTGATGTGCAATTCAGCAGTCCAGATGCGGGAAAAATGGTTGAAGCCCTAGGTTTCGCGGCCGTTATTGAAAAGGGTGAGCTGCAAGCCAATGCTACTGTTACCTGGCCGGACCGTTTGGATCGATTTGATGCAGACAAGGCAGAGGGTAATATTCATTTGAATATCAAAAAAGGCAATATCACTGAGGTGGAGGCAGGTGCCGGCCGCCTGTTAGGTTTGTTCAGCCTGGCCGCCTTGCCTCGCCGCCTAGCCCTTGATTTTCGCGATACCTTCAAATCCGGTTTTCAATTTGATGAAATCACTGGTGATATTACCTTCCGCGAAGGGAATGCTTATACGGACAATCTCACTACCAAGAGCCCGGTCGCTCAAATCATGGTAAAAGGCCGCACCGGTTACATCCAACAGGATTTCGATCAAAAAGTAATTGTTACACCCAAGGTCAGTGGGACCCTGCCGGTAGCGGGGGGACTGATATTTGGTCTAGAAGTCGGTGCGGCGATTATTCTTCTCGATAAATTACTCGGTGATAAAATCAACAAGGCCTCTAGTCGTGAATATCACGTTACCGGCAGCTGGAATGACCCGGTTATTACTGAAATTGGCCCTCAGGTTGTCGAACAAGGTGGTCAAGACAGTGATTTATAACCGTAATGGCGATGCGGTTTAAGTCGAGGTGTCGCGTATATTCAATAGGCGTTTCGTTGTAGTTGCTAGTGATCCTGGCTGCCCGCCGGGTAGGGTTCATGGTATCCTTGCCTGCATGAAGAAACTTTTGTTTGGTTTGTTACTTGTACCCGCAGGCATGGTGCAGGCGCTGGAAACTTCCCACATACTCACTGCTGAACAATGGGCTGTTCCTCGCAATGTCGAGTCCATTATTCAAATGCCAGCATTGGCCAGCGCCATGGCCGAGTTGCAGGCCACACCGGGTGGGCGGCTGTTGATACGCTATCCAGGTGGTGATGCCGGAACCCTGTGGATGACGGAACTCCATAGTTGGCTGGTTTCCCTGGGGCTATCTTCGGCAGATATGGAAAGAGTTCCCGGCAGCGCAAATTCCCAGGTCATCGAACTTGAAGTATTGCCACCGATCACCAGATCGGGGTTATTGTCGAATAAGCATACACCCAGATCGGGTAATCAGGAGGTCACACGGTGAAGCGGGTCGCAGCAATTCAAATGGCATCCGGACCTAATGTCGGTGCCAACCTTACCGAAGCGGCCCGCTTGATCAGTCGCGCTGTCGATGCGGGAGCTGAACTGCTGGTTCTGCCTGAGAACTTTGCCATCATGGGCTTGCATGAGGAAGACAAAGTCAAGGTGCGGGAAACCTACGGGCAAGGGCCGATTCAGGATTTTCTGGCCGAGCAAGCCCACCAACACCGTGTCTGGATCGTCGGCGGAACAATTCCCCTCACAGCGAAGGATAGTCAGCATGTGCGAGCCGCGTGCCTGTTATTCGATGACGAGGGTGGGGTGAAAGCCCGTTATGACAAGGTACACTTATTCGATGTGCACTTGTCGGAGAGTAAGGAAACCTATGATGAGTCAACGACTACCGAGCCAGGCGAAACTTCCACCGTGGTGGATACGCCATTCGGTCGACTCGGGCTGGCGGTGTGTTATGACTTGCGCTTCCCTGAGCTATTTCGTCGCCTGTCAGATGAAGGTGCCGAAATATTTGCAATCCCATCCGCGTTTACGGCGATAACTGGTAGGGCTCACTGGGAAGTACTGGTCCGGGCGCGGGCGATCGAGAACCTGTGTTATGTCATTGCCGCGGCGCAAGGCGGCTACCATGTGAACGGACGCGAAACTCATGGGGATAGTATGATCGTCGATCCTTGGGGCCGCGTGTTGGATCGGCTGCCTCGGGGCTCAGGTTTCGTGGTTTCAAGTGTTGATATCGTCAAGGTCCGCAATACCCGTCGTAATTTCCCCGTATTGGAACATCGCAAGATTCCCTGCAAGTTGGTCGCCACATGAGTCGCACATCGCTGGACATGGCGCGTGAAGCGCTGTTGACGCCCTATGGTCTGGGTGAGGCCGAATTACAAAAAGTACTCGACCAGTTGATGGGGCACAGTNNAGACGGGATTGTACGCGAAGGACACCATGGTATTGAGCAGGGTGTAGGTGTTCGAGCCCTGAGCGGGGAAAAAACCGGCTTTGCCTATTCCGATGAGATCATACTGCCGGCCTTGACGGAGGCGGCTGTTGCCGCCCGGGCGATTGCCCACTCGGGTCGGCAGGGTACGGTGCGAGCCTGGCAGCAGTCAGCAGCCAAAGGCTTGTATTTGCCACATGATCCCCTCACGGTTTTTGATGCGGAACAAAAGATTAGCCTGTTACGCGCCCTGGATGCCGAAGCCCGACGCATCGATCCGCGGGTCAAACAAGTGATTGTGAGTCTGGCGGGTACTCATGAGGTGATCCTGGTGGCGGGTAGTNNTTCCGCCTTTTCGGGCCGAATCGGCGAACAGGTCGCCTCCCCCCTGTGTACCGTGGTGGATGATGGCACCTTGCCAAATCGACGTGGTTCTCTCAACGTGGATGATGAAGGTACCCCGACGCGACAGACCGTTCTGATTGAAAATGGCATCCTCAACGGATATATGCAGGACAAACTCAATGCCTCTCTCATGGGGCAGGCTTCCACCGGGAATGGCCGACGGGAGTCCTACGCCCATTTGCCCATGCCGCGCATGACGAATACTTATATGATGGCCGGTGAACATGATCCGCAGGAGATCATCGCCTCCGTCGACAAAGGCCTGTATGCCGTCAATTTCGGTGGTGGCCAGGTGGACATTACTTCCGGCAAGTTTGTGTTTTCCGCCTGTGAGGCTTATTTGATTGAGAAAGGTAAAGTGACCCGCCCGGTGAAAGGTGCCACATTGATTGGCAATGGTCCGGATGTGCTCACCCGGGTTTCCATGGTGGGCAACGACCTGGAACTGGACCGTGGCGTGGGCGTATGCGGCAAGGAAGGTCAGAGTGTGCCAGTCGGTGTGGGTCAGCCCACCTTGAAGATCGACAGCATTACCGTGGGAGGCACTGCCTGATTGGGCTGGCGGCTAGTCTGCGATGATTTCTCGCAAGTAGCGAAACAGTTCGCGCGCCGCTTTCGGTGGTTTGGCGTTGGTTGCTTCCTTGTGGGCCGTACGAATCAGTTGTCGAACATGCTGCCGGTCCAGCTCGGGATACTCGACCAGCAATTGCTCCAGCGCCGGATCGCCATCAGACAATAATCGATCACGCCATTGCTCCAGTTCATGATGCTGTTCCACATCTTCCCGATAGGAATTGGTTACTTTGTCATAGGCGATGCGAATCGGTTCGACATCGCATTGCCGCATCAGTTTGCCGATGTATTGCAATTGACGTTTCAGTGCCCCATGTTGATGCAGGCGTCGCGCCTCATCGATTGCGTTACGCAGGCCATCACTGAGAGGAATCTGCTCCAGAGCGGATTTATTCAATTTTACCAGCGATTCACCCAGAGT
>DKAX01000049.1 GCA_002450975.1 Proteobacteria bacterium UBA6915 | reverse complement strand
TACACAAAATTATTTACAGTCTCGTACCGATTGGCATATCTGTCCGACCAATCGGTACCCGAATCCGCAGTTAGCTAACTTTGATTTTAATCTACTCCAAACTCAATACGTTCGCGCAGGGTTTCCAAAGCCTTTTCCGCACACACTGCGTCCTTGTCACCGCCCGGGGCGCCACTCACGCCGATGGCGCCCAGGTTGTAACCGCCGGCGACAATGCGTATACCACCCTCCATGACGATGATGCCATCAATGTGGTTCAGCTCCGGGCGGATATCGGTGCGGGATTTGCGGACGGCGCCACTGTCGGACCAGGCGAGTACCGTTAGGTTTGCCTTGCGTTCGGCGATTTCCAGGGTGAATCGGCTGGCCAGGTCATCGCGCAGTGAGGCGCGTGTCAACCCGTGACGGTCCACCACGACCGCGCTGACCTGATAGCCGTTCTTACGGCAGACGAGCACGGCTTCTAAGGCGATGTCACGCGCCAGTTCCATACCAATATTTTTGTCAGTGATAACGTCAACGGCCTGGGCTGTAAAGGTGGCCAGGGTGGCCGGGATGGATAGGATGGCTGTAATAAGGGCACTAAAAGGAGTCTTTAACATCGTTGCACCTCTGTGATGGAGTTTGCGGTTAGTTACCTGTGGACGATTGTAGCCGGTGTCAGGGAACCTGGGGAATCTGTACAGAAGCTATTTTTTTTGCACATCAGCTATGAGGTAAACGGAAATCTGTTTTGTTAATGGATGTTGCGGGTGTCTTTTGTGCGGGGCTATTCTATATTTGATACTAATCTTCTTTTTCAAAAGTCTGCGTGTCCGGTGATGCTGAATATCCATAATTTAACCAAACGTTATGCCCAGCGCAGCGCCATCGATAATCTACAACTCGATATCGGCGAAGGGGAGGTATTTGGCCTGTTGGGCCCAAATGGCGCAGGCAAGACCACCTTGATCCGGCTGGTGATGGGGCTGGTGCGCCCGGACCAGGGTGAGATTAAGCTGTTTGATCGCTACCGCCCGGGCAGCGATCAGTCGCGTCAGTTGATCGGTTATATGCCTCAGCAACTCTCCGTTTATCCCGGTTTGTCGGTGCTGGAGAACGTGTTGTTCTTCGGTCGTATTTATCAAATGCGTAACCATGACCTGCTGCAACGTGCCCTGGAGGTCTTGCAGATGGTGGAACTGGAGCAGCGGCAGGATGATCTGGTGTCGACGCTCTCCGGCGGCATGATACGCCGTGTTATGCTGGCCACGGCCCTGGTGCACCGGCCGCGCTTGTTGATTCTGGATGAACCCACTGCGGGGGTCGATCCCTTGTTGCGTATCAAATTCTGGGAGTGGTTCGGGCAGATGGTTGCTGCCGGTACCTCCATCATTGTCACCACGCACAATATCTCTGAGGCACAACGCTGCGGCAGTGTCGTCTTTCTGCGCAACGGGCAAAAGCTGGAACAGGGGACACCGCAACAATTGATGGCCACCTACCACAGTGACAACCTGGAGGCCGCCTTTGTCGCCGCCACCCGTAAACAGAGTTCCCAGGCGGGACCAGCGGAGACGCAGGCATGATACGTTGGATCGCCTGGCGCATCATTCGCGAAATCCTGCGCGACCGGCGTACAGTAGCCTTTTTGCTGCTGGTGCCTTTTGTGGTCATGTCGCTGATTTATGTTGCGATCGCCGAGGATGAAACTGTCAAGGTCGGTGTGGTGGCGCGCGGCGCCATGCGCCTGTTCGATGCCGATCTGATCGACGCCATTTCGCGTGAGGACAATGTGGTGATAGTGCAGCCGGCCATTGACGACGACGAAACCGACAGCGATAAGCTGGTGGCACAGATCAAGGAGGAGCTGCGTCAGCGCAAGGCCGACGTGATTCTGTATATGGATGAGCGGTTGTTGAATGAGCGCTTCGATAACAAACCGGGCACGTTGCATATCTACATCGAAGGCACCCACCCGACGGTGACCGCTACGGCTTTGGGGGCCATTGCCAATGCCATGGATGACCTGTCCGCAGCCATGCCCACGGTCATCGACGCCGACTGTTCGGCTCATTGTGCAAATTCTGTCAACTCCAAGCCCATGAACACCGAGGAGCACTTTCTGTTCGGCTCCGACGATTACCGCATGGTGGATTTTTTCCTGCCGGTGTTTCCACCGTTCTTTATCTTTTTCTTCACCTTTATCCTGTCGACCATTTCGTTTCAACGTGAACGGGTCAACGGCACCCTGGAGCGACTGATGGTGGCGCCCATCGGTTTCGGCCAGATCATTGCCGGCTATGTGGGTGGATTTGCCATCTTCGCCTCGGTGCAGGCGACTATCATCGTCTCCTATGTTCTGGTATTGGTCAGTTTCTCGGTGACGCTGTCACAGATAGCGGACCTCGCGGTGATCACCGTGCTGATGATGCTGGTGGGTTTGATGCTGGGGCTGCTGGCTTCGTTTTTGGCCAATAATGAATTTCAGGCGATCCAGTTTATACCGCTTGTGGTGTTACCCCAGATCTTTCTCAGCGACATGATTTGGGATATCGAAAGTTTCCCCTGGTTTTTCCAACTGCTCTCATACCCGTTGCCACTGACTCACGCCAACACCGCCATGCGCAATGTGCTGCTCAAGGGGTTGCCTCTGTGGCAGAGTTGGCCGCAGCTGCTGACGTTGTTGGGTTTTGCTCTGCTAATTCTGTTTGCCTTGATGACTGTGGCGCGTCGCCGCTCATTCTGATCCTGGTTTAATACTTCATTCGGCCAACGGCCGAGGCAATCTGTTATCATTGCTTCCTATGAGTATGCTTGCCGAAAACATCCAGCGTTGGATCAATAATTCTCCTGTCGAATTCACCGCCATTCGCGCCCAGGGGCCGGGCGGGCAGAATGTGAACAAGGTATCCAATGCCATACAGTTGCGCCTGGAGATCCGCGCCTCCGCCTTGCCGCCTGAACAGCAGGAGCGCTTGCTCAAGTTCAGTGATCAACGCATCACCAAGGAGGGGGAGGTCATAATCAAGGCGCAGCGTTATCGCAGTCTGGAGATGAACCGTGAGGATGCGTTACAGAGGCTGGCGGAGCTGATGGAAAAGGCACTGGCGGTGCAGAAGAAGCGCAAGGCGACGCGCCCGACCAAGGCATCCAAGGTCAAACGCATGGATGCCAAGACCCGGCGCGGCGATGTGAAGTCCAAGCGTGGCCGGGTGCGTGATTACGATTGACGGTTGCGTTGCGGCTTCAGTCTTTATGCAGATGTTCAGCCGCGTATAAGGTGTTGTGCATCAGCGTGGCCACCGTCATGGGGCCTACACCGCCAGGCACCGGTGTAATCCAACCGGCCCGTTGTGCGGCAGCAGGGTAGTCCACATCGCCGGTCAGTTTGCCGTCGGCGGTACGGTTGATGCCGACATCAATGACGATGGCGCCGGGTTTGATCCACTCACCCTTGACGATGCCGGGCTTGCCCACCCCGACGACCAACAAGTCGGCGCGCCGGACATGGCTCTCCAGATCTTTGGTGAAGCGATGACAGGTGGTGACCGTGCAGCCCGCCAGCAATAACTCCAGACTCATGGGTCGGCCGACAATATTGGAGGCACCAACCACCACCGCGTCCATGCCCTTGATGGTCTGTCCGGTGTGGCGCAGCAAGGTCATCACGCCGTAAGGGGTGCAGGGGCGCAGTACGGGGATACGCTGGGCCAGGCGACCGACGTTATAAGGATGGAAGCCATCCACGTCTTTATCGGGACTAATGCGTTCGATGATGGTTTCGGAATGGATATGGGCAGGCAGGGGCAGTTGCACCAGGATGCCATCCACATCCTCGTCGGCATTGAGGGCCTCGATCAGATCCAGCAAGCGTTCCTGTGTTGTATCCGCCGGCAGGTCATAGGCCAGGGAGTGGAAGCCCAGCTCCTCGCAGGCCTTGCGTTTGCTGCCCACGTAGACCTTGGAGGCGGGATCCTCGCCTACCTGAACCACCGCCAGACCGGGGGCCCGCAGACCTTTGTTCAGACGTTCGGTCACCCGCTGCTTGATATCTTCGCGTATTTGTTGGGCGATCAATTTTCCGTCGATGATTTTCGCGCTCATGGTGCCACCGCATTATTTACCGGGGCTATATGATCGCATGTCGGACGGGGTGGTCGCCAGTCGTAGTTACGGTGTCTGCGGTTGTATGCACTGGGGTGAGTCGTGGCGTGGATTGTTTACCCAGGTACTGACCGGATAGGTGATCAGGTCATCGGCGGGGGGGGATGCCAACAGCCTGCCCAGTATCTTTCCCTCCAGGGGCTCCGGCGACAACCACAGCTCGATATCCGACTCTTGTATCAAGGCCGGCATACGCTCGTGGATGGGTTTGAGGGTGGCGTTGGCGGCGGTGGTGATGATGGTGGCCGAGTCTATGTGTTCTTCCTCGTGCTGCCAGTGTTCCCACAGCCCGGCAAACAGCAAGGGGCGATCATCGCGGTATTTGATGTAATAGGGTTGTTTGGCGCCATCGCGTGTTACCCATTCGTAAAAACCGTCGGCGGGGATCAGGCAGCGGCGTTTTTTTACCGCGTTGCGGAACGAGGGTTTTTGTGTCAGCGTCTCCGCCTTGGCGTTGATCATGCGATTGCCGATGGCCTTGTCTTTGGCCCAGAAGGGGATCAGTCCCCAACGCAGTGTCGTCCACTGTTTGCTGCCGTCCGGCAGGCGCAGGATGGCGGCTATGTTGGAGGTGGGGGCGATGTTATAGCTATTCGCCAACGGGAAATCACCGAACAGCTCGGTCATCTCCCGTACCCGTTGCACATTGGTTGTTTGCGCGAATCGACCGCACATGGTTCCTTCCTTGTCTTGCCTATGGTCAGCTTACCCTGTTTGGTTAAAGGCGACCAGCGATCGAATTTAATTGTTTTTATCGCATTCGCACAACATCGCAGGGCTGAGAAAACAGCGTAGATGCCATTCGTTTTCCTCATCCAATTCCAGACAGGCGAGGGTGCCTGGCGTAAAGGACAGGTGGTTTTCCTCTTTGCCGGTGAGTAAGCGGCTGGCCAGATTGCCGACAAAGGGCATATGGCTGACCAATATCAAATCTTCATTGCCTTCACTCAGGTGTTGAATGAACGGAGCGGTAGGATCATTGGGATTAACGAAGTTGAGTTTTTCCACACTGGTATGCAATTGATGACCGATGACCTCGGCACTTTGCCAGGCGCGGGTCTTGCCACTGTGCAGAACCGCTGCGGCACCGATCTTCTGGCATTGCATCCAGCGGGCAATCTTTTGTATGTCCTGTTTTCCCTGATTACTCAGGGGACGGTCTGGGTCATCCTCTTTGCTGACAGCTTCGCCGTGTTGAATGATATATAAACGCATAGATTCTTAATTTTTGTTAACTTAATAAATAGTAGTTGATCGTTGGTTTTTGTCTTGCCGTCCGCGGGCTTTCCTTTTGGGGGGATCTGATGTGCACATTGGTCGTTAAATTGCAGCCGGGGGCTGCCTGGCCCGTTGTTATGGGCAGTAACCGCGACGAGCGTGTGGACCGGCCGTCGTTGGCGCCGGCACGCCATTGGCCGGAGCGCCCTGGTGTTATCGCCGGCAAGGATTGCCTGGCCGGGGGCACTTGGCTGGGTATGAACGGGCAGGGCGTCGTGGCAGCCATCATGAACCGCTATGGCACCTTGGGACCGTCCCCCGATAAGCACAGTCGCGGTGAACTGGTGTTGTCCGCATTGGATCACGGCAGCGCCCAGGATGCGGCCGACGCTTTGCTGGGAAGCCCCTTATCCCGCTACCGTGCCTTCAATCTGGTCATCGCCGATAGCCGTCAGGCCTTTTGGTTACGTCATGGCGACGATGGACAGGAGGCAGGTCTGTTTGCCCTGAATCCCGGGATCTCCATGTTCAGTGCCCATGACTGCAATGATCTCGGCTCGGCACGCATCCGTCACTATCTGCCCCGCTTTCAGGCTCTGGCACCCTTTGATCCGACCCAGGAGCCGGCCTGGCAGCCCTGGCAGACCTTATTGGCCAGCGAGGAGTATGAGCCAGGGGCCAATCCATACGAGGCCATGAACATAATCGATCGGGAGGGATTTGCCACCGTCTCCAGTTCGCTGATTGCCCTGCCTGCTGCCGGATCGGTGGGTAAACCCCTGTGGTGGTTCGTTCAAGGTGCACCGGTGGTGGGGGGGTATCGGTCGGTAAGCTTGGCAGCCGATGTTTGATGGGGAATGAATTCAAATAATAGTGCGCAATTTGCCTGCATCCGATTGGTAGTTGCCGCCTGCATTGGTTAGAATTGGCGGCGCTCAACGCTGGAGATGGAAGATGGTATCCCGTTTTATACAGATTATCTGCCTCTTGTCCCTGGGGCCGCTAAGTCTGGTGTCCACACCGATCTCGGCCAAAGAGTTGGTCTTCCTGCAACAGAGTAAATCCGTCTTCAATCGCCCGCACGATCTGGTCATCGACGCCAGTGGTCGCTACCTCTATGTGGCCGACACGGATAACCACGAGATCAAGGTGCTGGACCCCTATCGTCTTAAGGTATTGGGGCAGTTCGGCAAGAAGGAATTGAAAAGTCCCCACGACGTGACCTTCGACAACTACGGATTGCTACTGGTGGCCGATACCGGCAACGATGCCATCGTGGTCTACCGGGTGGCCGGTAACAAAGGTAACCTGCACGGACGTATCGACAAGGATCTGAACAAGCCCAAGGGCATGACGGTGGATGTAAATAATCTGCTCTATGTCACCAATTCCGGTTGGAACAACGTGACCATATTCAACAAGGGCATCAAGTTACAGACCTTCGGTGCCCTGGATTTAGGTCGGTTACATCTAAAGGAGCCGCAGGATATTGAAGTGGCGCGTAACGGTAATATCTATATTACCGACTCGGGTAACAATGCCGTCCATGTCCTCGACCATGCCTTCGAATACCAGCGCAGTTTTACCCGCGAAAACCTGGGGCTGAACAAGCCAAAATATCTCGATATCGCCGCCAACGGCGTTATCTATGTGGCCGATCAATATAACAACCAGATCAAGATGCTGGACGAGATGGGTAATCTTTTGGGTATCATCGGTTATGGCCATACCGGTCCGCCCCTTACCCGGCCCGCCGGGGTGGAGACCAATGGTGAATATGTCTGGGTGTCCGATACCTATAATAATCGGGTTCTGTTATACCGCTGGCAATAATCCGCCACCTTTCCAAAGATGTAAATTGCATGAGCACTAGCGCGCAACCAGCCGAATACCGTTACACCGTTTCCACGCCCCAGGTGGCCAGTGAGTTTTTGGCCCAGCAAACCGGGGTGGCCAAGGGGCGTATCAAGGATGCCATGGTCAAAGGGGCCGTGTGGTTGTGGCGTGATAACGCGGCAGCGCGGCGCATCCGCCGGGCCACGCTGGATCTCAAGAGCGGTGATCGTATCGCCATGTTCTATGACCCGGCCCTGTTGCAGCTACAAGCCGTGCAACCCCGCTGTCTGGTCGATCGCAAACGCTACAGTATCTGGTACAAACCTCCCGGCCTGTTGACACAGGGCAGTTGGTGGGGGGATCACTGTTCACTGGCCCGGCAGGCGGAGCTGGCCCTGGGCGGCAAACGCGAGATATTCGTGGTGCATCGCCTGGACCGCGAGGCCGATGGTTTGGTGCTCCTGGCCCACGACAAAAACGCCGCAGCCAGATTGTCCGCCCTTTTCCAGGGGCGTAGCGTGGAGAAGCGCTACCGAGTGAGCGTGTTGGGCGATGTGGCCACCGCTGCCGGGCGGGAGGGTGTGATTGAGGCGCCTTTGGACGGCAAGGCCGCGCTGAGTCGCTATCGGGTCGAGGAGTATGACAAAGAGGCCAATGTCACCCGTCTGCAGGTACAGATCGAAACCGGTAGAAAACACCAGATTCGGCGCCATCTGGATGTTCTGGGTCATCCCGTTATGGGTGACCCTCGCTACGGGCGCGGCAACAAGAACGAAGCCGGTCTGCAATTGACCGCCAACTATCTGGCCTTTACCTGTCCGTTCTCCAACCAGCCTGTGAGTTTCAGCCTGGACGCCTTGCTGCGCGACGCGAAATAACCGCAGGTGGGGGAGTTACTCCTCCGTTACCGTCACATGTGCCCGCGGTGAGTTTTCTCCCTGATGCTTGGGTAGCACGATCTTTAATATCCCATTGCGATAACTGGCCTTGATATGGCCCTGGTCGACGCTGCTGGGTAGGGGAATGGTGCGCTCAAAACTGCCGTAGGCCCTTTCCATCAGGTGGTAGCGTCCACGACGCTCTTCGTGCTCCATGCGTTTTTCTCCGCGCACGATCAAATAGCGGTCGACGATATTGATGTCGAATTGATCGGCCTCCATGCCCGGAGCCTCGATACGTATTACGATCTGCTGTTCGTCCTCGCGCAGTTCTGTGGCCAGCAAGCCCCAGCGGGGGGCCTGGCGCATGATCTGCGCGTCGATACTGTGGTTGGGGCCGGTGCCGGTATTGAAGCGGATCAGCGCCTGCGTGGTCTGTTCGCGTATCTGTTGCCAGCCCTCCGACAGGGAATCCAGCCAACGTTCCAGTTCACCACCCCAGGGATAACGCTTTGTCATGACAAACTACCTCCAATAACAAGGCCCTGAAAGGACGGAGCCAAAGGTCGGGAAAGGGGATAACTATTATTATTCTACTCCACCTTGCTGAAATTGTGCTTTTTTACCCCCCGGTTTGGGTATTAGTTAAGCCCCTGATAGACTGCCAAAAAATTTTTTTTCAAATATTCCTACAGGCCGCGTCTTCAATACGCTATGAAAAGAGATTTCGCCCTATACCCATTGCTGTGCCAGATCGTTCTGATGAACGGCCTGCTGCTTAGTTCCGCGCTTCAGGCTGCCAACCTGCCGTCCGATCCCCGTGAGAACATTACCTATTGGCGCCCCTATATCGTCAAGGCTGATGCCGATAAGGAGGTGGCCCGAGCCCATCAGGTGTTTCAGCGCCTGCTGCGTACCTGGACCGGGCCGTCGGCCCGCCCGGAATTGCAGGTGATCGACTCGGCGCAAGGGGTGTGGGCCGCCTCCCTGGCCGACGGCAACATCCTTCTGACCCGTGCCGCCCTGGAGACCAGTCTGCGTCTGGGCAAGCAATGGGGTGATGATCTGCTGGCCTTTGTGCTGGCCCACGAGATAGCCCACCAACGTGCCAACGATCTGTGGCATCAGCGGTTTTTCCGCCTGGTCGGTAGTGCCGCTGAAGAAGGACAACAACCTGTTATGCCAGACTTTTCCCTGGCGGAGCGAGAACGGATAGAGGACCAGGCGGACCACGATGGCTTGTTGGCCATGGCGGTGAGCGGCTTTGATCCGCGCAGCCTGTTGCAGGGCGAGGGTTTTTTCCAACAATGGCTGACCTCGATCTGGGGGCGGCCCTGCAACGGTGAGGCCGCCTGCATCAAGGCTGGGCAGCGCCTGCGGCGGACCCAGAGCCAGATAGAGCAGGCACGCGCCTACCATGTGGTCTATCAATTAGCTCTGCAACACCTGGTGGCCGGTCGTCTGGATCAGGCGCAACACTATTTCTCCCTATTTGCCCGCGCCTATCCCAGCCAGGAGGCCTTTATGTCTCAGGGCATGGTCGCCCTGCTGCGTGCCTTTCAACTGCGCGAGGCCCAGGCGGGTGAGGCCGGTTATCAGCCGCGCTATTTTCCCCTGGTGCTGGAATATCCCGAACGGATCATGGGTGAGGGGATAAGCGCCAGGCGGGGCGGGTTCGAGCGCGGCGAGTACCAACGGGTTCTGCAACAGGCGCAGAGTGCCTATCAGCAGGTCCTGCAATTACAGCCGGGCCACCCGCCCGCCGTGCTTATGCTCAGCCTGGTCTATTTGCTCAAGGGGGAGCTTAACCTGGCCTACGGCATTCTGGCGGACCAGTATACCCGGCAAGACCTGGCCGGGCGTCTGTTGGCGGCCTTGATAGAACAGGCGCGCCATCCCCAGGGCGAGGCCTTGCAGACCCTGGTGGCCACGCTGGACAAGGCACCGGCCGATGAGGGTGTTTTGGTTTACGCCGCTTACTACAACTGGCTTTATCGATTACCCGTCGCCGAGCGCGCCGGCCACTGGCAGCGACTGAGCCAATGGGCCAGTCGCAACGGTGCCATCGATCTATTTGCCCTGGCGACACGCCAGATCAATCCCGGTCTGCGACCGCGAGCTTCGGCCCAGGCACTGGCGGGGTACGGACCGGATCTGGTGGTGGGGGGGCGTCATGGTGTAAGCAATAAGGACGACACGTTGTGGATCGAGGGCGAGCCATTCATCTTCAGCCGGGACCAGGGTATTGAACTGGTCACGGACAAGAATGGCCACCTGGCAGGTGCCTGGCATGGGGTCGATACCCTCAAGGTCGGTAACAGTCGTCAGGATCTGCTGGCCACGTTGGGTCACCCTGATCGCATAGTCACCTTTTTGAACGGCAGCTATTTCGCCTACGACCGCGCCGGTCTGGCGGTGCACGTGACGGGCAATGTGGTCAACGACTGGTTGAAGTACTAGGTA
Organism: Proteobacteria bacterium UBA6915; assembly: GCA_002450975.1. Lineage (GTDB taxonomy): Bacteria > Pseudomonadota > Gammaproteobacteria > UBA6915 > UBA6915 > UBA6915. The sequence goes on along the minus strand of DKAX01000049.1, from coordinate 41,625 downwards.
ACGCCCGCGGGCGCGAAAAGCAGGTGATATGTTGTTACGAACGCGAGACAAGGGGACGCAGGAGACAAGGTCGGATTTAGGTCTGGCGCAGGCGGCGGCCGGGGGCGATCCGCAGGCGCGGCAACAGGTGAATGAATTGGTGCATCCTATGATCGTTTTTCAGCTGGCCAAGTTTTGCAAGCGCTATTGCGGTTCCCATCGCAGCCTCTATCGTTGCAGTCTGCCGGCCCAGCGCTGGGGTTCGGCCGACAGAGAGGCCTTGCTATGTGAATGGGGCAACGGCGGCTACGGCTGGATGTTGATGGACCTGACCAACGACCAGCGTCTGCTGGCCTTCGAGGGTCGTGACGGCGCGAGTCTGAAGAGTTACCTCTTCTGCATCATCAACTCCTTGCCCTTTTACCAGCGCTGGCAGGAGTGGCGCCTGGGCAGGCGCATGCATATCCCCGACTATGTGGCCGCCCTGCACGCACAGGCGCCAGCGGTGTTTCGGGCCATGCGCAAACACGAGTCCATGGCGCAAATCGCCTCTGACCTGGCGCTGGCGGAGGCCGAGGTGCGCGATATCGCCCGCCGTATCTTTATGGAACTGAACACGCGCAAATCCTTGTGGCTGCTCGACAGTCAGCAGGAGCACTCCCTGGAGGAGATCGAGGAGCAGGGTCATGAGCCCGCTTATGAGGCCACCGACTTTGTCGGCCTGCAACTGGGGGAGCGCCTGCGAAGTGCCTGGGCGGGACTGGAGCCGCTGGAACAGTTTGTCCTGCAAAGCATGGTGGTGGAACAGCGCGATGCCTTGTCGGTGTTGTCGGCCTTGCAGGCGGATGGCGAGGCCCAGGTGCTGGGGCCGTGGGACAGGCAGCGGCTCTATTATTTCAAACGCAAATGTCTGGCACGGCTGGCACGCCTGAGCGGCGTGCTCGACGACGAACAGCACAACAACTTACGCTAGGCGGAGGTCGGCTATGCAACAGCAACAACATCTTTCGGTCGAGGATATTCTCAGCTGTCTGGATGAGCCCCAGGGACATGCTGCCTCACTGGATCACCTCATTGAATGCGCCCACTGTCGTCGTCGGGCCGATCACCTGGGTCGCTTCAGCGAGCAACTGCCGGTGGCCTTTGCCGGACTCCTGCCGGGTGATGGGCAAACGCAGGATCACAGTGCGCAACAGTTGCAGCAACTTTACCAAAGCCTACAAGGTGGCACGGCGCCGGCGGCCTTGTCCTGGTCGCAACGCCTGCATTTCAGTGACCACGCCCGTGATATGCAACAGGCCCTCGGATGGGAAACGGCTGAAAAGCAGAAACAGCAGACCGCCAGACCTTCACTGTGGCGACGCTGGCTGGTTTATCGACTGCCCCTGTGGCAGATGGCACCGCTGGCTGCCGCCCTGGTGATCGCGTTGGTGTTGCCCATGATGCGCGTGCTGGCACCGAGCCAGCCGGCACTGGCCTGGTATCAGGAGGGCGATTATTTCATGGAGCAAAACAGTGCGCAGTCCGGCCCAGGCCTTGGGTTTTTCAGTCAGGCGCAGACGCCATCGGCACAGCAGGCCACCTTGCAGGTCAGCCAGCGCAAGGACAGTATTGAATTACGCTGGCCGCAAGTCGACGGGGTTGTGCAATATCATCTGTACCTACAGCGTCGACAGGGCGAAGGGTTGGAGACCGTCTGGCAACAGGGCGCGGAGCAACCGGTGTTTGTCATTCAGGGCGCGCTGCTTGCGCCCCATATTCACTACAGCTGGCGCTTGCAAGGGCAGCGTAAAGACGGCAGTGTGGTTACTGCCCGCGGAGGAGTGGTGGTCAATGAATAGGTTGTGGTGGGTAATATTGTTGTCATTGCAGATGCCGGTGCACGCCGGGCTCAAGGTGGTGGATGAGCAACTGACGCAGGTTCTGCCCGAGTTTATCCGCGGTGACTATCGCGCCCTGGTCATCGGCAACAGCAACTATCAGGATCCCAAGGGGCGCTGGCAGCCGCTGGCCACCGCCGAGGCCGACGCGCGCGCCGTGGCCGATCTGCTCGGCACACACTACGGCTTCAAGGATGTGCGTTTGTTGGTCAACGCCGGTCGACGCGAGATCCTGGTGGCCTTGTCGGAGTTGTCGACGCGGGTGAAACGCAATGACTTTGTTTTGATCTATTACGCGGGCCATGGCTATCTCGACAAGGCCTCGGAGCGCGGTTACTGGATACCGGTAGACGCCAACGGCGATGATCATACCGGTTATATCCGCAACTCCACCCTCAAGGAGGAGCTATCCATCCTGGGTGAGAAGACCCGTCACACCTTGTTGATCTCCGATTCCTGTTTCAGCGGCGCCCTGTTGCGCACCGCCAGTCGTTCGGCGGCACCGGAGAAGCCCGACGATCGTTACTACGAGGTGGTGGCGCAGAAGAAGAGTGTGCAGATCCTCACTGCCGGCGGTGTTGAATATGTCGATGACAATTACAAGACCTCCGGCCATTCGCCCTTCACCTATTTTCTGCTCAACGAACTGCGCCTGAACAACACCACCTTGCTGACCGCCAGCGAACTGGCCACGCGTGTAAAGAAGGCGGTGGCCAATAATGTCGAGCAGGTGCCGGAGAGCGGCACCTTACAGGGGGCCGGTGATGAGTTGGGCGAGTTCATCTTCGTCAATATCAATATCAACACGACATCGCCGGCGAATACAGCCGGGCAAAAGGCCGTGAACGAATCAGCGCAGGAGCAGCGCGCTCCGGCTGAAGTTGGCCAGCGATTACACAAGCTGATACCGTTGCCCATGATGTGAGAGGTGGCAGATGAAACCGAAAATGTTAATCAAGGCCGGACTGGTGGCATTGTTAGGATTATTGCCGGCGTCGGTACAGGCCTGGCCCGATGTGGGGGTGGCCATCTCCATTCAACCGGCCACCCTGACCGTGATCGATGACAGTCAGGAGGCGCAGGGCAGTTCCAATCTCATGGGGCTGGAGTTCAGTCTGCGCGGTGAACGCTGGTATGGCGGGCTGGCTCTGACCAACGGTGATTTTCATTTCACGGAGCAACTGCCGCGCCGTGAGGACAACAAGGTGCTGCTGAATGGCAACGGCAGCATCGGCCATAATCAGCAGGACCTGGTCCTGGGCTACTACGTGTTGGACTGGCTCTCCCTGTTTACCGACATCAAGACCGCCAACTATGTCTGGAGTGACGATTTTGCCTTACATATGGCCGGTCTGGGCGCGGGCGCCAGCGCCCATTGGCGTGCCAGTCAGAATTGGACCCTGTTACTGCGCGTGGGACGCAATCGGGTCAATATCTATAACAACGCAGGTACCGATGTCGGCAATGCCCGTGGAACGACCTTTTACCTGGGCGGTCTCTATCTCCTGCGTGACGATACTGCCTTGAGCGCCGGTCTGAAGAATCAGAGTTATAATGTCAGCTTTCGCAATGACCTGGAGCAGCAATTCGCCATCGGTGGAATTACGGTTTCCCTGAATCATCTCTTCTGAGGCGATCCCACTTTTAGCGTCAGTGGCCAAGGAGCGGCCGCCCACCTTTCTTTTTTGTTTCCGTTTTGCGTTATGATCACACCTCCATCGAGAACAGGGGGCGAGTCTATGCACATCAGGGTACGGTATGGCCGTATTTTTCGCTACGGAGGCATTATCCTGTTAAGTCTGTTGGGACGGTTAGTGTATGCACAACCCTTGTCGGTAGAGGTGACCACCCATATGGGCGATGGCGCCCACCTGCGTGACGGACAGGAATTGATTCTGCTGTTATCCGTTTCGCGTCCGGCCTGGCTGTGGTTGGTCTATGAAGACGCCGCCGGTGAACTGTGGCAGTTGTTGCCCGCCCCCAGGGACGACGGCAGGCGCGAGCAGGCAATCGTCATGCAACCCTATCCACAGGGGACGATGGGACAACGGTTACAGCTTGCGGCACCTTACGGCGTCGAGCATGTCTGGTTATTTGCCGCTGAGGATGCCAATCTGCTGCCCAGCGTGAAATCCGACAGTTTTCCCGCATCACTGGATTACAAACGCGCGCAGCTATTGCAACGAATGGATAGCGCCGTACACAGGGGAGAGGTCGCACGTGCCGCTGTCGAGTTTTCCGTTAGGCCCAAATAGCAGTTCCATCGGGTAAATAAAAAGGCGCGGATGTCGCCATCCGCGCCTTGCTGTCAGTCGAGCTTGATCGACTTAGGGGTAGGCCGGTTGGAAGACATCCACCGGTGTATTCCAATCACTGTAGCCTTGTGGATAGACCGATTGCAGGAAATCCGCGTCGATCAGGTTGTTGATGACACTGCTGCGCCAATCCGCAGGATCGCTACCCTGGTTCTGCTCCTGACCGGCAAAGCCGTCGCGGAATACGGCATTGAGGAAGGTGTTGCAATCCTCGCCAACACTTTCACACTTGCCGTTGGTGAAGTAGTCGGCATCCAGGCCCAGTGCCTCGCGTACCATGTCCAGAGATGGGCTGAAGGGAATCCAGGTACCGCCGACGGTCGGCGTGGTGCGGGCACCGCGATAGACGGAGCTGGTGATCTGCTTGTCGATCCAGTCCCAGATCTGGCTGGCGTTGGTGTCGGCCTTAAAGAAATACTTGTCGCTCTTGGTGAACAGATATTCCCCCAGGTGGTTATCTGATTGAATGTTCAGGCCGATACCCATATCGACGAACTGGGCCATGGAGCCGCCTTCACCCAGGGCATCGGTGATGCTGTAGACGCGCATAGAGGGCAGTTCGCTGATCTCGGTCAATTCATCAAACTGGCGCTTCATGGCCATCAGACCGCGGGCGGTGAAAACACGGCCGTCAGTCGATATACCCTTGTTCTTTTCCACCTCGATGCGGAAGCCCTGACCCCAGAGATTGTTGTCGTCGAACTTGAAGTACATTTCACTGTGCTTGCCGGTGCCGTCATGGCGGAAGTCCATACGCATGTGGGTGGGATCCTGCAAATTACGTTCTGGGTTGATGAGCAGGGCGTTTATCACCAGGCGTCCTTCCAGGTCATCCTCGCCATTGTCATTGCCATTATCATTCCAGGCAACGAAAAAGCCCGGTTGATCTGCCTCAGTCGGCNNGTATCGCGGGTGACGCTGTAGTGGGTGGGATCAGTGGGCTTGTAGCCCGGTTCGCCGACCTCGTTATCCGTCTCGTAGATTTCGCCATCCTGGGGGATCTGGTTGGCGATATCGATCACCCGGTCGGTGATACAGGTCCAGACGGCGACCTGGGAGACCAGGAATCGGGTCATGGTGTAGCCGTTGGTGAACGGGCGTTTCTCGCCGGTGCCGTGGAAATTACACGGCAGATCAGCACTTTGTGCCATTGCGGTTGCCTGTTGCAGGCTGGCCGGCGCCGCCTGACTGACGCGCCCACCGGTCAGAGAGTTGGGTAACTCCATGTCCAGGGATAGGGTGATACCCTTGTCCTCTACCGGCGGGGTACAGGCGCTGAGCAAAAGATTGGCCACAAACAGTGCCGTGGCCATTGACGCGCCTTTGTGGTTTCGATAAAAGTCTCGCATGATTGATCTCCTCGGTTTTTCTTCCAAGCCCCGGTCGGGCTGACAGTAAAAAGGAGACGTGGTGGTTGGCAGGATTTGAAAGGATTTTCCTGATCTTTTTTAACTCATTGTATTGTTTAAGGAATAATTATGGCCTGAGGGCTGGGGCGGCTACTAAGCGATTGAGTCCGCAACCGGTTTTCAGATATTTTCATTATTGATATTGCTGCTAGAATAGCGGCCTTTGTTGTTAAGGGTTCGTTGATAAAGATGACTACAAGAACACGATTCGCTCCCAGTCCCACCGGCTATTTGCACATCGGCGGTGCCCGTACGGCGCTCTACTCCTGGTTGCACGCACGCAAGCATGGCGGCACCTTTATCCTGCGCATTGAGGATACCGACCGCGAGCGCTCCACCGAGGAGTCGGTCAATGCCATCCTTGAGGGCATGACCTGGCTGGGTCTGGAATATGATGAAGGCCCCTTCTATCAGACCCACCGCTTTGAGCGCTACAAAGAGCTGGTGCAGAAGCTGCTGGCCGAAGGCAAGGCCTATCACTGTTATTGCTCCAAGGACGAACTGGAGAACATGCGCGAACAGCAGATGGCCAACAAGGAAAAACCCCGCTACGACGGCCGCTGCCGCGATTTAAAACAGGCGCCTGCCGGCGTTGAGCCGGTGATCCGTTTCCGTAACCCTACCGAGGGTTCGGTGGTGGTCAAGGACCTGATCCGCGGCAAGGTGGTATTCAAGAACGAAGAGCTGGATGACCTGATCATCGCCCGTTCCGACGGTACCCCGACCTATAATTTTACCGTGGTGGTGGACGATCTGGATATGAAGGTCGACTGCGTTATCCGTGGTGATGACCACCTCAATAACACCCCACGTCAGATCAACATCCTCAAGGCCCTGGGCGCCGAGCCACCGCAGTATGCCCATGTGCCCATGATCCTGGGTTCCGACGGCAAGCGCCTGTCCAAGCGTCACGGCGCCGTCAGCGTCATGCAATACCGAGAAGAGGGCTTCCTGCCCGAGGCCCTGCTGAACTATCTGGTGCGCCTGGGCTGGTCCCACGGTGACCAGGAAATCTTCAGTATTGAAGAGCTTATCGAGAAGTTCGACATCAACAATGTCAACAAGGCGGCCTCCAGTTTCAACGATGAAAAGCTGCTGTGGCTCAACCAGCAATATATAAAGAATGGTGACCCGGTTCATATCGCCCATCACCTGAGCTGGCACCTGGGCAATCTGGGCATCGATCCCAGCACTGGTCCTGACATTATAAAGGTCATCCCGCATCTGCAGGAGCGGGCCAAGACCCTGGTGGAGATGGCGCAGAACTGCGTCTATTTTTACCGCAATACCGTGGTATACGATGAAGCCGCCGCCGCCAAACACCTGACCGCCGACGTCGACGGTCCGCTGGAGGATCTGCGCGACAGTCTGGCCGAACTCAATACCTGGGACAAGGAGGCCATCCATGACGCCATCACCGGCACCGCCGAAGCCCATGAATTGAAACTGGGCAAGCTGGCACAGCCGCTGCGCGTCGCCCTGACCGGCAACACCATTTCACCGCCCATCGACGCCACGGTTTACCTGATGGGCCAGGAAGTGACCTTGAAACGCATCGATGATGCTTTGCGATATATTGAGGAAAATGCCGGTTGACAACTGCGGGAGGCGCCCCTAAAATGCGCCTTCCTTTTGCAAGGGGCTATAGCTCAGCTGGGANNCGGCGGTAACAGGGGTTCGAATCCCCTTGGGGACGCCACTACAACCGAAGGCCCGACTGAAAAGTCGGGCCTTTTTTATTGCTTGCTTTAAAAACATTTCGACAAGATAAGATTACGCGAACTTGCTTAGGACTACTCATTAATTTAGTTCTTTGTAGGTTGGCGTTGAGTGATGGCGAAATCCAACAAACAAATTCTACCCGAGAATTTTACGCACAACGTGGTCTGACTCGATCTTGCACTCAGCTCGATTTTGTTTGGGCTGATTGTTACAGGATCTTTGTCTTGGTGTACTTCGATATTGAGGAAGCAACACTTTAGCAACATCGGTCAGGTACAACGGTTGATTTCAGTGTACGCTGTATTTGTTCAAGCCGAGGGGGAAAGGTGACTAGAGCGGGCGAACAAATCTATCGGGCCAGAATCCAGCGCGTGTTGGCCTATATCGATAACAACCTGCAAGCGGATCTTAGCGTAGATCGCCTCAGCGCCGTTGCCGCCTTTTCCAAATATCACTTTCACCGTCAGTTCTCCCAGTTGCTTGGCGTCAATGTCCATCGTTATATACAGCTGCGTCGCCTGAAACGCGCAACGTTTCTGCTCGCCCACCGTCGGCACCATCCGATTACCGAGATCGCACTGGACGCCGGTTATGAAAATGCGGAATCTTTCACGCGTGCATTCAGAAATCTCCTCGGACAAACACCCAGCGACTTCAGAAAGACGCCACAGTGGCTTCCCTGGTTTGAACTCTATCAACCCGTGAGAACCGTAAGGAGCACCTATATGAAACCAGAGTACACCCTGGAGCAGGTCGACATCATCAACTTTCCAGCAACCCGAGTCGCCGTCTATGAACACCGTGGCGATCCCAATGGTCTGTATGAATCGATACAACGCTTCATCGAATGGCGCAAGGCCAATCTCTTACCACCCAAAATTAGCAACACCTTCAATATTGCCCACAATGACCCCGACGAGGTCGGTGCGGAAAATTTTCATTTCGATTTGTGCGCCGCCACGGAAAAGCCCATCGCTGAAAATGACTACGGCGTGGTCGCCAAGACCCTGCCTGCCGGTCGCTGCGCCGTCCTGCGTCACATAGGTTCCGACGACCATCTGATCGATACTATCCGTTTTCTCTATGCACACTGGTTGCCGCAAAGCGAGTCCGAGACGCGGGATTTTCCCCTGTTCTTCCAACGCATCCGGTTTTTTCCGGATGTGCCGGAGCATGAAGCCGCTACCGATGTTTTTTTACCGATTCGGTAAATAGGACCTGGCGCACCAGGTACGCGAATATATAGCGAATGATTTCAATATCAGCCATCAAACCGGAATGTAGTTCAATAAATAATTCAGATTATGATTAGCAAAAATCGGAATCGAATTTAGAAGAAAATACGCGGTACGTTGGCAAAACTCCTTGGCCGTTAGGCTACTCTTATGCTCATCTGCCGCAGAAGGTACATCGGCAGATAGACAATCTTAATTCCCTGTGCGTACTAAGGAGTGCGTATGAACAAAATTACAATGGGTGTTGTTGGTGTTTCGGTATTGTTGGTTTCTTCGATGGTGTTGGCGGAGGGTAAACCCGCTAAGGCTGCGGATCATGCCGCCAAGTATCATGAGCAGTTCGCCAAGTTGGATACCAATCACGACGGTGTGATTGACAAGGGCGAGGCCAAGGCGCATAAGGCGTTGCACAAGTCCTTTGCCAAGGCGGCCAAAGACGGCAAGATGACCGAGGAACAGTTTGCCAAGTGGTCCAGCAGCCATACCAAAGGGGCCGGTAAGCCCAAGAGTTAAAGATTTCAAGTACACTTAGCGAAGGTTTTGTTTGCTATAGAAACCGCCCGAACTGTAGTCCGGGCGGTTTTTTGTGGCCTTTGATAAGACAACAAACCTGTAACGGAGAAATTTAATTCAGTACTGTGTGTTGCTGGCAGCGCGCAGCCACATATAACCGCCGATGCCGGCAACAAGTGAGGCGAGTAGTGCGCCGGTCTTGGCCATGAGCAGCAGCTCCAGTTCAGCGCGGAATCCCAGTTCGGCGATGAAGATGTCCATGGTAAAGCTGATATCGGCGAGCAGGCCGACACCGGCGACCTGGCTGAAGCGGGGCTCGGCGGGGAGTTGGCCTATGCCCAGTTTCAACGCCAGCCAGCAGCTACCGGCGATGCCCGGCTATTTACCCACCACCAGACCGAGGATTACGCCCAGGGTGACAAGAAAGGTGATCAAGGATTTGGGGACGCGCCCGGCCAACAACCCATGGCGACGCAGAATATGGGTAATGGTGCGGGGGCAGGTACATCAACAAAATCCTTGCGCTTCAATACATGGGCACTCTTACGCCTACCCCAGGCAGGATGGCGCTGACGTACGCGAATGACTTGATCATCTATGGCGCAGGGCGTTTGACAAGGGCTACTCTGAGTGCGTAGAGAGTGATCCGAAAAGTCTCCCTGTTCCATACAATTAGAGTGTGTAACCTATGTGCTGGTGCAGGTGTTACCCATGGATCCGGTCTATACACAGTCAGGTTATTTCAATGCAGTTTTAGTCTACTTGTAGCCCTTTACGCTTGCGATTTATGCACACGGACACTCGGTTTACATGCCACCGAGTTTTCACCAGAAGCGTATGGATCTTGTGATACCCAGTGCGCGGGTAGGCGTGGGTCTGGTGGTCGACCACTTTCGTCAGCGTATTACGACTGGCATGGTGGGCGCGACCGGTAAGAGCTCATCGGGGTAGTCATATTACCCGACAGACACGCCGCGTTTTGAGCGGGTATTCACTTATCAGGTACTCCTTCATACTGCGCCAAACTTACCACTTGAGTAAGGTGATGTCCCGGAGCAAGGGTCTATCCAGCGCCAGGTCTGTTGAAATTTGTTTCAGCTCGGCATCTCCCGTTCCAGTTTTTTGAACTGACGTTGCTATGAAGTTTACAAATCACCGTATTGCTGGCGTCAGTGGTTATGGCTTTGTTCAGAGTAATTATGTTTGCAGATCACTCTCCGAACGATAACGCCTGCCTGCTTCTTCTTCCGTATTATGACAGTCTCCTATTCTTGGGATCGCTTGGTCATCTACTGTTCCATTTTTCTATGTTTAATATTCAATCTGGACGAACAGCTTGAACCGGCCAATTCAACAGGTAATGAGGCTAAATGCTCCTAACCTGATCAACTTTGTCTTTAGATAGGCCTGAATGGCCGTGTTCGTTGGCTTGTTCTTCGGATCTTAAAACAATTTGTGTCACCGTAAGGGATTTTATAGAAGGTCCAAATACTGGCAGGAAATAGTCATAAAATAATTCGTGTCTTGATTTGTCTTTCAGAAAAAGTCCTTGAAAAAATGTTTACTCAAAGACTACAGCAAGGCTATATGTCCAAGCTTATCGACATAGGTATCTTAGTTCTGCATAGCTTCTTGTATTTGATTGGAGGAATTTTAAACGGGGATTGTGAGAAGGTACGTAGTATTTACACTTGCAAGTTATAAGAAGTGTATCAGCAGAACGTTCTGGTTTTCTGCATGATTAGTTTTTGTCCACCAGTATTTTGTGTCTAAATTTATATATAACTATTAAGCTGTCAACACGAACCTAACATGTTGACGACTTTAACTTGTTGTTGTTAGAATCCGCAGCCATAAAAATTGGCGGCGAATAATATTCGCCATTTGGGAGAAAACGGTGATGCGCCGTTCCTCGTTATATAGGCGGAGAAAACATTAACGTTGCTTCGCTTTCAAATTAATAGAATCGGTTTAATAAATATCTTGTTTCAGGGGATATTGAGGTCAGCCTTACAAATAATAAAAATTTTTGGTAGAGACGGATCGAAATTACAAAAAGAAATATACCTAAAGGGTTTTTCTGATAATTTGAGATTTAAGCAAGTTGCGCACTAGTCATGTGTTTCTTTGTAAAAAGCTGCAAGTATCGAACATTGGTGAATTCACGAATGTATTATTCGGCGAGCAATGATCTCTTTGTAATACGGATTTAACCATTCCCGGTTAATATTCGATCCAAGAAAAGTCTTTTTTTGTGTATCGAGGAAAATTTTCTCTCGGTTGGCCGCCTATTGTTGCGCAAAAAAATATCATGGAGCGAGCGAGTGGCGGTTCCTCGTTTACGAGCGGCAGCATATATTGGCGGTTGCGGTTGAAATGGGTGGTACCTTAACCTTACAGAGCCTTGGGTCGGGTCAGTGTGCCTGGCGGGTAACTACAAATCGAAAGTTTAATTACATAGAACAATTTTCAGGCGTTTGATGACAATGATGGATTTAGAAAGTAATAGTGTAGGTGTCGGCTATGGTGCGGGAGATTCTGGTCGTTCGATAGGTGCAACTAGAACACTACATGGACCACTAACGGAGATCTGGGAAGATATTCTAGGTCTATCCTCAGCCGAGCTTGATCCGAATATGAGTTTTTTTGAGCTAGGGGGGTATTCTCTGCTCGCAATTCAGGCTGTGGAACAGATTAACCAGAAATTGGGTGTAAATGCACCTCCGACAGCTGTGCTGGAATATCCAACAATTAACGTACTTTCAGACTATTTGTCGACGCTTGCAAACGGAGATACAGATACCGAACAAGAAGCGGTAAGTTCGCGATCGGTTAATTTGAATGCTGTTGAAGAGGGTGAATGTTTTCAGTTGACGGAACTTCAGCAGGCATACTGGATTGGTGAAAAGTCGATTTATCAACTGGATACTCCGGCAACCTGGTTTACTGAATACGAAGCCAGAGAGCTAGATACCGTACGCTTTGTTCAAGCGTTGAATCGCTTGATCGAAATTCATCCAATGTTGCGCGCAGTATTTACTCAAAATGCTGAGCAGCGGATTCTACCCAGTGTACCTAGTTTTCCCCTGTCCGAAATTCAACTTCAAGGTGAAAGTGAGGAGGAGTATAAGGACGCTGTTTCCAAGGAAAGAGCACGTGTCAGCAAGGGGGGGGGTAACATAACAAAATGGCCTTTGTTTGAAATATCAGTTATTCGCTCGCAAACCAGACCAATCAGGGTTCTTTTGGGTGGACGCCTCATCATTCTTGATGGACGTTCTGGTGAAATATTCGCCAGGGACTTAATGAAATTGTATCTGGGGCGGGAGTTAAAGGTGCCAGGAATATCCTTTCCGGCCTATGTAAAACATGTTAAAGAGACGCTAATCGAGTCAAATCAGAAGGCAAAAAGTGAGCTGGAGCGAGCGAGAAGCTACTGGCTAAACCGATTGGACGTTCTTCCACCTGCACCGGAATTGCCAAAGCGCCCTGGCGAACAGGCAATCCCAGGTCCAATGAAACGCAGGGCATATCGTTTGTGTGCAAATGACTGGCAGTCTGTGCAGAAAAAGGCTAGTGCACAGGGTGTTACTCCAACCATAGTACTGTGCGGTGCATTTTCATGGATTATTTCAAAGTGGAGTTCAAGTGAGGAATTCACTATTAACATGATGTATGGCAAGCGAGAAGCCGTACATCCTGATGTGAATGAAGTGATCGGAAACTTTAGCGATACGCTATTGTTAGTGTTCCGTCGAAAAGAGAGCTTTGCGGAATCTTTACAAGCGTTGCAAAAGCAACTTTTTCAAGATTTGGAACACGGCGCATTTCCTGGAACATCAGTGATTCGTGAGCTCGCACGAAAACAAGATTCTAGTAGGAATAATCCCTTAATGCCGTACGTTTTTGCCTCAGGTTTAGGTATGGCAAGGGAAAGGGAGGAGTACGATGAATTTTTCTTTATGGAAAAATTTGGCTGGAGCGCCATAGATAGCTCCATTCAGACACCCCAGGTACTGCTTGACCATCAAGTGATTGAGAGTAAAGGCGAGTTGGTTTTGCAATGGGATAGCCGTGACGATGCATTCCCAGAAGGTCTTATCGAAGACATGTTTAACGCGTACGTTACGCTATTGCACGATCTCGCTTCAAATGACCAGGTTTTTTGGAACAGACCAGGGATTATATTAAATGCACAAATTGAGCATCGTAAAAGGGTAAACAGCATTCCAGGGTCGGCGGATCGCTTTCAGCTTTTACATCAGGGATTCCTGGATCAAGTGTCCGAGAATCCAGAAAAAGTCGCATTGATTTTCTCAAATGACAGTTGCACCTATGGTGAAATTTATCGTGATGCGGCAAAAGTTGCGACTTTTTTACGAATGTGTGGTGTGAAGCCGGGGGAGCCGGTAATTGTCCACTTTCCAAAGGGGCGAGATCAAATAGTCGGGTGTTTGGGGATATTGATGTCTGGTGGTGCCTATGTGCCAATTTCTCATGATCAACCCGAAAGCAGAATTGATCAAATACTCGAGGCGTGCAAGCCGCGTTTCGCTATTGTTGACTCCTCCCTCAGTACACGAGGTGTCTATCAAATCCGCAATGTCGAGATTATGGGAAGAATTGATTCGTTGTCGATAGATGACGAACTACTTAAAGACACTAACACCCATCCTTCTCATCTTGCCTATATTATTTTTACCTCCGGTTCAACGGGTACGCCTAAAGGTGTGGCTATTACGCATGAAGCGGCGATGAATACAATACTTGATATCAATGCCCGCTTTGATATTTCCGATAAAGATAAAGCAATAGCGGTCTCTGAATTGAATTTTGATCTTTCAGTTTATGACTTGTTCGGAATGTTCAGGGCAGGCGGGACTGTGGTTGTTCCTGATCATGCGCATTCACGAAATCCGATACATCTCGCACAAATGGTAGAAGATCACAAAGTAACCGTCTGGAATTCCGTTCCTGCTTATGTGGAGATGATGGTTGAGTATACGGCTATGAGGGGTATTGCTAGTCTTTCATTTCTCAAGAAAATAATGATGAGTGGTGACTGGATACCAATGAATCTGCCGGAGAAAATTCGTAACGCCTCGCCAGGCGCAAAAATGATTTCAATGGGTGGGGCGACAGAGGCATCAATATGGTCGAACTATTACGTGATTGAAAAACTAGATCCTAACTGGGTGTCAATACCGTATGGTGTTCCACTGGCTGGACAAAGCTTTCACGTTTTAGATAGTCAGTTCGAAGATTGTCCGGACTGGGTGCATGGTGAGCTGTATATCGGTGGTAACGGTGTAGCATTAGGCTATTTTGGTGACGAGGAACGCACGAAAGCGCAATTCGTAATGCACCCGAAAACAGGAGAACGCCTTTACAGAACTGGAGACTGGGGTCGCTACTACCCGGGCGGTGTACTGGAGTTTCTTGGACGCAAAGATGGTCAGGTAAAACTACGCGGGCATCGCGTAGAGATCGGTGAAGTAGAAGCGACATTGAAAAAAATTGATGGTGTAAAAGAGGCAATTGTCATTGCAAAAGGAGGTGCGAATGATAAACGGCTTGTGGCTTTTGTTCTTATGTCCACTGCAGACAATGTCAGCATTGCAACTATTAAGACAGCTATTCGCGAGGTGCTACCTAGCTATATGCAGCCTTCCGCATACCACACTATTGAGACCATTCCACTAACCGCAAACGGTAAAGTAAATCGGAAAATGTTGGCTGAAATGGAGCTGAATCCAGTTAGTCATGAAGCCGATGAGAAGGAATATAGTGAAATTAAAGGGGAGTGGGAGAGACGAATCCACGATATATGGGTCGATCTGCTCGGTCATCAGACAATATCCGCAAAAGCAGGATTTTTTGAGGTTGGAGGGAATTCAATCACAGCAATTCGTATGATGACACGCTTGGAGAAAGAAACTGGTCTTTCCCTGCCAATTGATCTTGTGCACAGAAATCCTTCCATTCGGAGTCTGGCGGAAAGTCTTTCAATAAAGTCAGAAAGTGCACCAGTGTTGGCTATGAAGTTGGGGGATAGTCGTGAAAGCCTGACAGTATTTAGTCCGCATCCTGTTGGGGGAAATGTTTTTTGTTATTGGGGATTTCAAAAAAGACTGCCGTTCTCGTTTGTTGGATTGCAGGCACGTGGCGTAGTACCAGGATGGACGCCGCAAAACAGTATAACAGAAATGGCCGAGACTTATTTGGAGTCTATTCGTCCAATGTTGCCTGAGGGAGTGATTAATTTTATCGGATGGTCAATGGGAGGTATGATTTCCCTGGAAATTGCAAAACTTCTGGAGATTGAGGGACGCGAATGCAGAGTGGTTATGTTAGATACTTGGGTGTCTCGAGAAGACAAAGCAGATGTCAGTGAAGTAGAAAGTTTAATATCATTTTTCCATGATTTGTCGGGCGGTCGAATACCGGATCTAGCTGATCGCATAAAACATTTATCAGTTGACGTTGCATTGAAGGTAGGAGCTCGAGCGTTAATAGACTCAGAGATTATCGGCCAGGAAATGGATGAAAATGTTATATCGAGATTGTTTAAAGTATTTCGGGTAAATAGCCTCGCAATACACAACCACGAAGGAAGTTTGATCAAGTCCGATGTGCTTCTGTTTCAATCTACAGTGCGAAATCATGAACGTTTTCATGACTTACGCCCGCTTGCAGAAGATTCGCGCTGGCGTTCATGTTGCCCATCACTAAAGGTGGAAGAATTTGAGGGCGATCATTTTCAAATTGTCAGCGGTAATGCAATAGAGCTTATGAGTGACCGAATTAAAGTATTTTTTGAAAAGGGGCTGAGATGAGCGACAGAATACATTCTATTCACCACGAAACTGGGGAAATTTTGCCTGTTTCTACGTTGCCTACAATAGTAGCCAATCCGGCTTGGGGAAGTTATTTAAACAACTTGGGTATTCGTAATTTTTCAAGACTTAATCCAAACCAATTAATGGATAAATTGAGGGTTTCTATTGGTTCTACGCTTGAAAAGGCGGGCATCACTGGCTCTGAGGTGGACGCGTTCATTTTGTTTTCTACAACGTTTGATCCTTATGTCGCGCACAGTGACTTGGCAAAGCTTTCTGTAGAATTTGGACTTTCCAGCGCGGTTCCATATGGGATGTTTCATAATCAGTGCACCAATTACTCACAAACACTCGAATTCGCACAATATTTACTGCGCTCGAAAAATATGAAACGCGTGCTTCTGGTAGGGTGTGATGTCCTGGATGAAAATCGCGGAGATAGGGTGATGGAGAATAGGGTGTCTGTCTATAGCGATGTTGTGGTGTCATGTATCGTTGAAAACAACGCAGTACCGGGATGGGAAATTCAAACGGTTCAGCATAGCTATCTACCCGCGCTGGCCACATATACCAGCGCGCAGGATATAGTTAAGTTTATCCAGGATTATTCAAGGGGGGTTCAGGAGGTTGTAGGTAAAGCATATGAAGCAACGACAAGTACACCTGAACAATTCGACCTTTTGGTAACAGCGAACTACAACCAATCCGTAGTTAAGAATCTTGCGGAATTAGCCGGGATTCCTGTTTCGAAAATGGATCTGTCGGCACTGGAAAACTATGCGCATTGTTTTTCTGCCGACCAATTAATTTCACTACAGAAAAGACATGATAAACGCTTGGTTAATGAAGATGAGTACAGTCTATTGTTGGCGGTTGGCGGTTTTGTCACCTTTTCCGCTACAGTCTTGAGGTGGAAATCAGCGTGATAGATACAAAATTATTTACCCATTTGGCGGATCGCTCAACAAGGCTTAGTTACGATGTTCGCAAAGAGTTTGACTGGCAGGATGATCTTTCTCGTGATGTGTTTTGGTTACCGGAAAATCTTTTATCTGTGTATGGTACGAATTACGCAACTTCTTGTGATATCGAAACTTTAAAGAAATTAAGTCATCAAGAAACCATTGGGTTGTTTAGGTTGTTTGTAAAAGGAGAGTCAGATTTATTACAAACGATACTGGATATAATGGTTAGAGAGGAGTTTTCTGAAGGCTTTGATTACTTTAGTCATTTTGTCGAAGAAGAAAATCAACACATGTGGTTCTTTGCGGAGTTTTGTCGTAGGTATGGAGGCAAGGATATGCCCGTAAAGATTCTTAAGTTTCAGTCACAATTTCCACCGGCTGTAGAGCGTTTTCTCTCAATATCCAGGATATTCCTTTTTGAGGAAATGGGCGACTGGTTTAACGTCAGAGCCATGAACGATGATCGATTGCCCGAATTGGTGCGCCATATTCATCGACGTCACCACCTGGATGAAGCTGGTCACATTGCGGCAGGTTGGAGTGTTGCTGAAAATATGTGGAATCGGTTGACGGAAACTGAACGTCCGGATGTGCTGGAAAGTGCGATAAACAACTTGTCTAGCTTTATCGATTGGTCACTTCAGAATTTGTATAATCCGGAAGCCTATCGTCGTGCTGGTTTCGACAATGTGTATGAAATGCGTCAGGAACTTATTGAGGATCCTGAACGTGAAAAAGTGCACTCGGATATATTTAGTAAATCAAGAAAAAAGTTTGAGAAAATATTGGGGCCGGAATACGGTTCAATAATTACTGTTAAGGGAAAGTAATGAGTAACGATGTCAACAATATAAATATACAGGTGGCGCCATTGGTAAAGTGGCTAAAGGATAGAAAGCCAGAATTGGAAACTATTCCAATGGATGCCGATTTAGTGACGGAAGGGATTCTCGATTCTTTGCAGTTTGTCAATTTCCTGTTTGTGATTGAGCAGGCAAGAGGGGAGCCTATTCCGCAAGACCTGGTTATTCCGTCTAATTTTACAACACTAAATGACATTGCACGAAACTTCCTGGGAAAGGTAATGCGCTAGCTATGGTGAAGGATATTTATATACAAGGTTTCGGATTCTGTCTTGGCGAGCAGATACCAATGGGTGAATTAAGTATGCTCGCCAAGGATACACAAAGAAAAGAACGATTTGTCGATATGGGATTTGAGCATTTCCTGTATGCTCCTGAATCGGCGGTTGAAATGGGCTTAAAGGCGATTGATGCTTGCCTGTCCGCCACCAATTGCGATGCAAAAGATATTGATCTTGTTGTTTGGTGCTCGAATACATTGGATGACAAGATGTACTATCGGGACATTCATCAAGGTTTTCAAAAAAGAGGCTTGGCGAATGCATTTCCTGTCGGTGTGCATGGAACATTCTGTGGAAATTTAGGTACTGGCATCAGATTGGTTAGATCGCTTTTTATTAGCGGAGACATCAAGTCAGCATTGATTGTGTGCTCAGACAAAAACCAGGGGTTAGATGAAAAGGCGCGTCTGCTGGAGCCGGCGGTTGCGGTAACAAGTGATGGCGCATCATGTATGAAGTTGTCTGTGGATACCGGCCCATATCGAATATTGAATATCCACCAAATAGTAAATCATTCAATGGCAGATCTTGAGATTGATGATATTTACGAAGGAACTCTAAAGCATAAACCTGCATTTATGCGTTACAGTTTTGAAAGTTTTAAAGGAAGAAAAAGGGCAGCTGAAGAATTTTACGAAAAAAGTAATACTTTATCGAAAGAATACCGTTGGTTGGTAACAAACAATTATGGGATGAATACTTTGTTAGGGTTTGCGTCAGAGGCAGGTGTAGACAAGGAGAAGTTGTATAGTAAGAATATTTCAAGGACCGGGCATGTTCAGTCGACAGACAATTTGCTAAACATTTCTACATTAGAAGAAGAGAGCTTGGCGCAGGAGGGAGATAAAATATTAATGTTGTCAACCGGTCCCTATAGTTGGGGGTTCTGGTCTTTAGAGAGAACGGGTTCGTCAATGCCACCCTCAAAAAACCTGGGTAAGGAATTGCGGATCTAGCAGAGACAAGTTTATCAATTATTAAATTATATATAGGGGGCAGGAAATGAATATATTGGATCTTTTTAATAAGGGAACAAATTGGGCCGGTTTCGTTTCCGAAGAAAAGTTGCATGGGAACGAAATGGAAAAGAATCTGAAAAATATCATGGTTGATGACGGCCACTGTAGGCAGGTGGTAGAGGAAAGTGTTGAGTATTTTATTTGCTTCGGTGAGGGTTGGTGTCCAGATACGAGTCAGCAATTTTCTCTGATTGAAAAAATTTCTCGTGCCACCGGTACGAAGGTTTGCTACTTCCATTCAGATTCAGCAAAAGCCGAGATAGCACAATTTAACGAAGAAGGAGCAAGTAATTATATTCCATTGATCATAATGGCGAACGAGAATGGTGAAATTATTCATTCAATACGAGGACGTGCGCCAATCGCATCAAAATGGTCAAATGACTTTAAGGCAGGTAGAGATCCAAGTGAAATTAGTAAAGAAGAGTGGCTGTTAGGAAGGGCGCAGTTTATGGAGCTTTACTGCAATGAGCTTTTTAAGGAAACATTGGGTGCATTGACTAACGGGAAAATTGGGTTGGCGTCAATTGAAGAGGGTGTCGCATGACTTTAGCTTCTGTTGAGGAAAATATACGTAAAACTATAAAGAGTATTACTAAGTTTGAGGGTGATATCGCATCGGATGCGCCGTTTTTAGAAACTACGTCAATGAGTTCTTTGCAAACTGTGCAGTTAACGGTTGCCTTGGACTCAGCATACGGCATCAAGTTTGGTATGGATCCGGAGGATTTTGAAGCATTGGAATCGCTTCAAAAATTGGTCGAATTAGTGGAAAAGAAAGCTGTACGCGGATTGGAATAAGGTATGGTGCAGGAAACATTTTCGAATGCATTGCAAAGAAACGCGCTATCCCAACCGGATAGAATTGCGATTAAGTATGGAAGTAGGTCTAGGAGCTATTTCGATCTGTACTCTATAGCTGTTTACTACAGAGATGCTTGGGCAGAAATGGGTATTGGGCCCGGCGATAAAGTAGCAATTCTTGCGCGTAAAGGGATTGAGTCTGTTCAGGCAATGGTTTCTACAATGTTGTTAGGTGCATGCTACGTACCCATCGATTGGAGAAATCCCGGGGAGCGTATCTCAAAAATTATGTCCGATTGCAAGCCCAAACTGCTGATTGGAAAAAAAACAGATATTAAGGCACTTCAGTTATCTGGCCAGCTTTCGCCGCGACAGGAAATCCTGGTATTCGAGGATATGGTTAATAACTCGGGCATGGAAAACACTGCTGAACGAATTTTAAGAGAGCTCAATGATGAAGTGGTTGCTGATAATCCAGCGTACTGTCTGTACACTTCCGGCTCGACTGGGGACCCAAAGGGGGTTCTTATTTCATGCCACGCGTTCCACCACTTTGTTGATAAAATGAACCAATGGTTGAACGTAAATACATCGTCATCTTGCTTGAACACGTCGCCATTCTTTTTTGATGTCTCTATTGCGGATTCTATGTTGCCTCTGTATTACGGTGCGACTGTACACATAACCGGTGATATCTTTAGTCCGCCTGCAGTAATGCAACTTATACGTACAGAACGTGTCACACATTTTTGCGCGGTGTCGTCGCTACTGACCCTTATTGCATCAGAAATAAAAGAAGGAGAGATTCTGTCGGATCTCAATACAATAATGAGTGGCGCAGAGGTGCTAGATCCAGACTCTATTAATACGATATTGAAAGCGGCGCCACAGGCGAAAATCATCAATGGATATGGGCCAACAGAGGCAACCTGTGTGTGTATTGCAAAATCATTTAATAGCGAAGATGCAAGAAAAGGATTTTCAGAGTTTGCCATTGGTCTTCCTTTGCAAGGGATGCGTGCAGAGCTTCTTAACGCAGATGGAAAGTTGGTGGTTGGCGCAGGTGACGGTGAGCTTTTGGTGTCTGGTCCGCAGCTGATGTTGGGTTATCTAAATGACGATATCACAACAGGAATGAAAATATGGGAGCATGAGGGAAAGCGTTTTTATCGAACAGGAGACAACTGTCGTCGAGATGAAGGGGGGATATATTATTTTCTGGGGCGTTTAGATGATGAGGTAAAAGTATCTGGTTATCGATTTCATCTCAATGAGGTTAGGGCGTGTCTTAAAAGCTGTGATGCCATTAAGGACGTAGCGGTGCTTGTTATGACAGAAGAAGAAAAGAAAAAGCTGGCCGCCGTACTTGTGCCCAAACTACCAGCGGACGAATCGCTATTGAAAAAGGTAGAAGAGCACGCAAAAAGGCTGTTACCGTCTTATATGATTCCTACTAAATGGAGTGTTCTTTCTATATTGCCGAGAACTGCAACTGGAAAAATTAGTAAAACACAGTTATTAGAAGAGATAGTCAAGTGAACAGGGCAATGATATTACAGAATTCACAGGAGTTAGACGCGTTTAGACTTAAGACTTCTGAGTTTTTAAAAAAAAGAGTCTTACCAAAAATTGACGAATGGGAAGAGAGTGAGGAGATTCCTCTGCAATCCGTATTAGCAGAGATGTATGATGAGGGGCTGCTAGGTACAAGGTACCCAAAAGAAGTCGGTGGTAAAGACGTAAGTTTCGCCTACCACTATGTTTTAGCCGAAGAAATGGGACGTATGCCATGCGGGGCCTTTGGCATGTCAGTTACAATTCAACAGGATATGACAACGCCTCTGGTAGTAACGCTTGCCCAACCTGGCTTGCCAAAAGAATTAATAAGAGAATTTGTGTCAGGAAAACGGATTTTGGCTCATGCCGTCAGCGAAGTAAGTGCGGGAAGTGATTTGTCATCAATTAACTGTAATGCAAATTCGGTGGACGGCGGGTATATTCTTGATGGAAACAAGTGGATGGTGTCGCTGGCTGGCCAGGCAAGTCACTTTATCGTACTGGCGAGGACCGACGATAAGAAACCATTTCCATGGGGCTTAACGTTGTTTCTTGTCGATAAAAACGCTGAAGGCGTATGCGTAGGTGAAAGAAAAGAACTTATGGGCCATCGTTCGATGGATGTTAGGGATGTGACTTTTAATAATGTATTTATAGCGGATGTGAATCGTTTGGGGGGGCAGGGGTTTGGTTATGTGCTGCAGGCAAGGCAGTTTGAGGAGGAGAGAATTCTCGCTGCCGCACGTGCAAATTCAATGGCCGATGCAATGGTGGATATGGGCTTGGAGCATTCCAAGAAAAGATACGCTTTCGGTAAAAAATTGTTTGATCATCAGTCGATGCGTTTCAGAATTGCAAAATTACGTGCAAAAGTAGAGTTGAGTAAATCACTTTGTCAAAAGGCCGGGCAGGCTTTTCTTGATAATGAATCTACAAGTATTTTGTCTGCAGCTAGTAAATTCACCTCATGCAGGCTAGTAAGAGAAGTTTCAGATGAATTGATCCAAATCTATGGAGCATCAGGGTATGAGGAAAAATCGTTGCCGGCCCGTTGGTATCGTGATTCGAGACTTCTTTCAATATCAACCGGTTCGGAAGAGGTGATGCTTCAGTCCCTTTACCAGTTTGAGGGGGCTGAAACCAAGGATGCTTGCGAATCAGAAAAGATACTTCGATCAATCGTTGAAAATTGTATATCAGATGATCCTGTTGCCTGGAGAATGGCTCCAGCGGGTACTATACGACAGGCAATAGCAGCGATTGGGGCGAATGGTCTTCTCCATAGGAGCATGGACAGCTCAGATAATGTATTGCCGAGATTTCGTATACACGAGATATTGGGTGAGTATCCTGGTGGTTCACTTGGTTTGGCCCTGGCAACTCATTTGGATATTGCGGTACCAATTGTAGAAAAATATGCGAAACCCGAACTTAAGGAAAAGTGGTTAAACCCTTCTTTAAATGGTGACGCTATCCTGGCTCTCGCGTTGTCTGAGGCATCGGGTGGATCAGATCTGGCATCCATTTCTACGACGTATGAAAAGGTGGATAACGGATGGCTGTTAAACGGTGCAAAACGTTATGTGAGTAACGGACCTATTGCAGATGCTGTAGTTGTTTTGGCCAGAGACAAGGAGAGAGATAACAGATACTCGCTGTTTTTAGTGGCAACCGCGGAACAAAATGTTGAAATCGCAGCAATAGAAATGATGGGAAATCCTGAGACGACATCAGAGATGCATATGCGGAATGTGCTGCTGCCCACAAATGCACTCCTTGGTGCTGAAGGACAGGGTTTGTTTATACAAGTTATGCAGTTGGCTGTTGAGCGGCTGGTTATTTCAATACGTGCGGTTGCAATCGGAAAACGTATAGCAAAAGGTATACGCAAACACCTAAAAACGAGAAAAATATATGGAAAAATTCTGGGAGATATGCAGGTCTTACAGCATCGACTAGCAGAGCTGGAAGCAAGGTTGTTTGCGCTAGATACACTGGTAAGTCAGTGCAGGATCGCATGGGAACAGAATCAAGATTTTGTTAAGTTGGCCACAATTGCAAAGTTGGAATCAGGTGTGCTTTCACGCAATTTGGCAGATTTTGCATTGCAAGTTACGGGGGGGAACGCCTATTTGAGAAGTCACGAAGTCTCGTGGGATTTTCTTGATTGCCGCGCTCTTTCTTTGGCTGGTGGAACCGATGAGATGATGTTGGAAACAATTGGAAACTTTGAATTAACTAAATAATGTATAAATATAAGGAGATCTAATGCAGTCTTTTACAGTTGAAGAACGTACCAATAGCGCACTTGGCAGTGGAGCCGATAAAAGTATGCTATTTAGTGAATCCAAGGAATGGGTTTTAGCCGGTGATGATCCGGCGAGTGTTGAACACATGATTGTTCATTCCAGAAATTTGTCAGAAAAAGCATGGAACGAAGACAACGAAGATGCTTTGGTAGAAATTCACGCTACACTGGCAAGTTGGTACGATCAGGCCTTCAATGTGCCGGCAGATCATCGCGATGCGATTAAAATGCCAACAAGTTTATATGCAGCTCAAAAATATTTCGAAGAGAAAATACTAGAGAACGAGATAGCTCAGATTGATGAATATGCTCTAGATGCCATACCAAAGAGTGGCAAAGAGTATGTGACTTGGCTGAGGCAGTTAATTAGTAATCATCCTGCTCGTTTGCATGAGTATTACTCAACTTACCTCAAGGATAAATCAACGCTGGAAGATTTACAGGATTTTCTGCTACAGGAAACGTCCCTTGATCCGAGGTTCGATGATGTTCTTGCATTAATGCAGGTTGGTACTACTGGTCAGACGAAAATGGAAATCGCTCAGAATTATTGGGATGAAATGGGCAATGGAGACGATGCATTGGTACACACGAAACTGTTTTCAACTGTATTGAAGTCAGCGGGTGTTGATGTGGAAAGTCGGAAAGATGATCTTTATTATGAGTCGAATGTATGCGGCAATCTTTCCGTCTTGATGGCTTTGCATAGAGCTAATTTCTACAAAGCAGTCGGTTACTTTGGAGTAACAGAATATCTGGCTCCTTCCAGATTTAAGCATGTAGTTGCGGCATGGGAGCGACTGGGATTGCCCCATGAAGATATTGAATATCATCGTTTGCATATTCGAATTGACACAGTACATGCGAATGCTTGGTTTCAAAAAGTGATCGCACCACTAGTCGATGAATGTCCGGCAAATGGCAAAGATATCGCGATAGGTGCGCTTATTCGTTTGAATACTTCTGGGCGTTATCTTGATCGCCTTTTGTCCGAGGCGAAAATGCGTTCAAATATTGCGCAGTAAAGACATTAGATTGACACAAAAAACATGAATAAGGTTACTAAAATGTCAAAAGGGAAGGGCTCGGTGGTATGCCTATGTCAATGGAGTGCAGGCCTTGAGTAGAGCCAGATTGTTAGCCTATGGATTGTTGTTTGTTGTGCCAATAATGTTTTCCAGCAATATGATTCTGGCGAAATACCTAAACGAGTCGATTCCACCAATACAGATGGCGTTTTGGCGTTGGACGTTTGCCGCAATTACAGCGATGCTGGTTGTTTTGCCAGTGTTAGGGGTAATGCGAGAACGTCTATGGCAGGAACGAAAGCGTATTTTTATGCTGGGTGCGCTAGGTATGGCGTTTTGTGGGCCTGCAGTTTATCAGGCAGCTAAAACCACTACCGCGATGAATATAGGGCTAGTGTACGCCGCGTCACCTGTATTTATGGGGATTTTTTCATTGTTGTTAGGTTTGGGGAAACCCCACCCTTTAGGATGGACAGGAATCGGAGTGGCACTTGTTGGTGTATTTATTGTTCTATCAGAAGGTGATCCTTCGATGGTACAAAGTCAATGGAGCTTGGATCCCGGTCTGCTTTGGGTGCTAGCATCAACAATAGCTTGGGCAATATATTCAGTTCTTTTACGCCAACGCGCAAAAAATATTTCTGAAGACGCATACCTGTTTGCTATTTGTTTATGTGGTGTTTTGATTCTTGCGCCTTTATTGCTACTTGAAGGCCAAGGATTCGTCGCAAAAACAGTCGGCATGGAAGAGTGGTTTTTTCTCATATTTTTGGGCGTTGTACCATCGTTTTTGGCGTATAGAGGGTATGCTGTCGTACAAAAAGAGCTGGGTATACTGGCTGCCGGCTCAATTCTGTTTTTAACGCCACTTACAAATAGTTTTCTTGCTGAGATGCTGCTCAATGAAGGTATACAGGCTTTTCATATTATTGGCGGTGCGGCAATACTTCTTGGAACTGCACTAGTAATTAAGTATCCCGCTAGGGGGGGGTGATATTCACAATGAATTATGGAGATTTATGGGATGATGTAGTCAGAACGGCTATGAACCAGCTCGTCACAGAGGTCGAAGTCAGTTCGCTAGTGAAAAAATATATAATAGAAAGAGATAGTCTTGCTGATGCTTTAGCAAACCTTTTAGCAGATCGTTTTGGTGTAGACGCTGAAATCGAAGGCAGGGTAATTCGAGAATCTTTCGCCAAAATGACCGCTGAACAACCGGAAATAGAAGAATACGCATGGGAGGATCTGTGTTCGCATCTGGTCAACGACCCCGCATGTACCAATAAAATAGATCCAATATTGTATTTTAAAGGATTTCAGGCATTGCAAGCTTATCGCTTGGCACATTGGTTGTGGAAGAAAGAGAAATGTAGTTTTGCTAAATGGATTCAGTGGCGCATTTCATGTAGTACAGGTATAGACATTCACCCTGCTGCTAAGATTGGAAAAGGAATTTTTATTGATCATGGAACTGGCATTGTGATAGGCGAAACTGCAGAGATCGGTGATGGAGTGGCTATATACCACAATGTTACCTTAGGAGGCACTGGTAAAGACACCGGACTCAGGCACCCAATTGTGGGAGATAACGTTGTATTGTATGCGGGTGCTACCGCGCTGGGGCGTATCAAAATTAACAGCAGCGCCATTATAGCGGCCGGAAGCTTGGTGCTTAAGGATGTTCCAACAAATTGTACGATGGTTGGTATTCCGGCGCGTCCACTGGCAACTGCATCGAAGCGCTTGGTAAAGAAGGCACTCGATATAAGTAATACGCAAATGGTTTCAAGTGTTATTGGATCAACAGCAGCAGAATTTTAATTTGTAAGAAGGAAGGCATCAAAATGAATACTAGGCAAATAATTGGTCATGGGATCTGGGTTGGGATTCTTGCCACAGCCGTTATGGATCTGTTAAATCGATGGGTGGGAAATACCGGCTTTATTCGGGTTACTGACCATAAATTTTTAGGTCGCGTTTCCTGGGAGTGGCTAAATGGTAATTTTACCAATGTGAGTGTGTTCAAACTGGCTCCTGTGCAGGGAGAGACTTGGCTTGGGGTTGCTACGCATTACTTAATTGGCATTCTTGTGGTAATAGCATTTTTATGGGTAACTTACGCCGTTACCAGAAGAGTTGTGTGGAAGTGGTGGCCCGTCCTTTTCGGGTTATCCACATGTGTATTACCCTGGTTTATATTCTTTCCCTCGATCGGTCTGGGTTTTTTTGGCTCCCAAGCGCCACCACAAGCACTGGTGATTCGCGGGAGCATTTTTAACCATCTGTTCTTGGGTATTGGCATAATGTTGGGAATGTTTTTACTTGATAAGCTTCTTGGATTTTTAGGGAAAAATCCATTCGCCGGAGAAAACAGAAATGAACATTTGTCGTTAAACAGGATACCATCCATGCTGCTTTCTTTGGCTATGTTTCAAGGTGTAGCCATGATCGCAGTAACTAGTATGTTAATGATGGGGTCTATTTTGCTCGTAGAGTTTGCCAAGGGTGATCCGTGGATGGCGGGTTTTCCGGTAGCAATAATATTAGTTACCTCTGCAATTACAGCGTATCCAATGGCGACTTTAAAGGATAGGGTTGGATATCGCACTATTTTACTCATTGCCACGTCAGTAGGCGTGCTGGGCGCTTTTTCAGCGATTATCGCCGCTTCTACATCCTCTGTCGCGGTACTTTTTATTGCATGTGTATTTGTGGGCATCGCAAACGGTACTATTTTGCTGAGTCGATTTGCAGCAGCGGAAATGGCACCTATGCAGAAAAGGGGTAAGGCTGTATCTATTGTAATGACAGGAGCCATGGTAGGTGCAATAAGCTCACCATTTTTAACGAGCATCAGTGGTGAAATTGGCGCAGCATTGTCATACGATCGTGCAATTGGACATTTCGTTTTGGTTGGTACTCTCTATTTTGTGTCGATGATCATCGCATATACATTTTTCCGTAATGAGCCTCGAGAGATTGCACAAACTGCTAATTGGAAGGTACCGACCAGTGGCGCCGCAGCAGCAAGTTTAAGTGAATCAGACGCGAAGAGGCGCCTGATTTTCTCAATTGGCAGTCTACTATTCGGCCAGATGGCAATGGTATTTTTAATGGCAGCGACACCGGCCCATATGAACCATATTCACCATTCGATGGCAGCAATATCGGGAGTCTTGACTGTACACTTTTTAGGTATGTATGGTTTATCATTTTTAACAGGAATACTTACCGACCGTTTCGGCAGGGTAAACGTGATTATATCGGGTGGTTTGCTGCTTGCGATATCATGTGTTATAGGAATGAGTTTTGACTCCTTGGCCGGACTCTTCTTGACACTGTTTTTGCTGGGACTTGGTTGGAACTTTTGTTTTCTTTCCGGTACCGTTATGGTGGCGGATTCACTCAAGGCCGGTAATATGGGAAGATTGCAGGGCGCCACTGATGGTATTGTTAGTTTTGCTTCAGCAGGTGCGAGTCTGGCAAGTGGTTTTGCGCTTTCGAGTGGTGGTTTTTCCTCGATGGCAGGAATTGCAATCGTAATGTCGCTGATGCCGATAATTCTCTTTCCGTTATTGAAACACGAGAAAAAACTGGCGGTAGCCTAATTGACGGTTTTTGCTCTAAATTTAGATCATGTTGATATTGGTTTAGACATTAATTGGGTTAGAGCATGTCTGTCGCCTAGAAATCGAGGTCGTCTAGATCGTTTTCGCGATCTAGACGATATTCGTCGAAGCGTAATGGGTGAATTTCTCGCCTGCATTTTAAACTGGTTGCACGATCCAAAAGACGAATTGGAACTGTTGGATCACACACCAGAAGGGGCACCATTTTTTTCGGGTGCACGAAAACTACCCGTTAGTATTTCGCATTCCGGTAAATGGGTCGTCGCAGCGATAGGTACTGAATACGGTAAAATAGGTGTCGACATTGAGGAGTTAAAAGAATTTGACTGGAATGAGGTCGCGCAGAAATTTCATGTCGCTGATAAGATTGCACTTAGTTCGCTTGCCAAGTCAGATGCGATTATTGAGTTTTACCGGTTGTGGACTGCCAGGGAGGCGTGGGTGAAATGCGGCCAGGGGACTTTGCTGGATTCTTTAGGGCGCTGCTTTTCAAATCCTGCCTGGTCTGATATGAGATGGTCACATCTAATGTTAGATTCCAAAAACCTATGTTGCATTTGCAGGACGCCATATTCGCAAATAGAGTTTGAAAATCTATTTTATGTATCGGTAGGTTTGTATCAGAATGGCGTTACTAGTAATTCCGACCAGTTCGGTAACAGATTGAAAATATTTAAAAAAATGTTGAAAAATTCAAGAGGAGAGGTATTTGGTACTGGCGATATGGATAATGCTTTTGCGCAGCATAAACATCGGACATCAGCTCGAAAACAGAACGATAGGATTGAAAATGTAATGGAAGGCGATACAATTGTGGCCGGCTTCGGGGCACGAAATGGTATGATAGCAAGAGGCCTGGAATTTAAAATAGAACAGGGTTTACGAATTTGAAAATACCAATACGTAGTAATGTTTCAGTTTAATGTGAATACATAATTGATAAATATTACCTATAGGAAAACTTGAAATATTGTTCAATTAATCCTTCTTGGAATGCTCCAGATTATTCACTGTTTATGTTATCCGATCGACATGGTCTCATGTAAAGGCGTTATAGCGGGATAAACAACAGGATGGACTTAAAGCGAAAGTAAGCAGAAAGTAACCGTTTATTTTAAAAAAATGTGAAAGAGGATGTAGTATGGGGCAAAAGTATACATCGTTGTCAGAAAAAGATATCGATTTTATCAAGGCTCAGAAAATATTTTTTGTAGGTACCGCGACGGAAACAAGTCGAGTTAGTGTTTCACCGAAAGGAATGAATTCATTTCAAGTTATCAATAACAGTCGTATTGCTTGGTTGAACGTAACTGGGAGTGGAAACGAAACATCAGCGCATGTTCAACAGCAGCCTCGTATGACAATCATGTTTTGCGCCTTTGAAGGCTCTCCGCTAATATTGCGCTTGTATGGGGCTGCAAAAGTCATTCATAAAAACGACTCTGAATGGGATTCGCTTTATTCTTTGTTTGTGCCTCTGCCAGGGGCCAGACAAATTTTTGTTCTTGATGTCGACTTAGTGCAAAGCTCGTGTGGTATGTCGATTCCCTATTACTCCTATGAAGGAGAGAGAGAGTTATTGTCGGATTGGGCAAGAAAGAAGGGGGATGAGGGTTTGAAAGAGTATTGGAAACAGAAAAATCAAGAAAGTATAGATGGGATACCAACCAAGATTATAGAGAAAAATACTAAAATATAACCCAAAAAAATTTCTCTAGGTATTTCAGAATTAGTTGGGAAGAGGTTGTCGTGTCGCGATGCAGCTATTACTGATTCGGATGAGTGATCGGTTTATCGAGGATCCCTTTTTTAGTACAGACAAAATGGTGTTTGAGGTTGCAGGAAATAGCGTGTTTCCTGTTGCAGTAACCAGGATGAGTGTACTCAAGATGAGTCCGAAAATGGCTTGTTTGACTGTGTGAGGAGCTAATTATCGGGCTGGGGCACACAATACAGACTCCTGCTTGAGTCGACAATTATTTCCAGAAAACCTTTGTTTCTACACTCTACTGCCGCGGGTAGATTATAGTCGGTTGATTCATTTTCGATACGGTGCCCGTAGGTGTGTCCAAAGCTCTTTTGCCCGCCGTACGGCATGCGGGTTGCCGTGTTTTGCTTTAGACAACTGCAGCGGATTCCAATACAATCCCCGCTATATGAGTACTAGGCCAGAGGGTTCGTCCAACACAAATTTATACCCAATGCTGGACTAATGCACAGGGTATAAATGCTTAAACATTAGAGGTACGAATGGAATTATTGATCTGGGCTTTCCTCGGTGGCATGGTAGGTGCCGTATTAATGGATGTAGTGGAAACATATGCTGCTAAAATCGGTATTACCAGTGGTGTAAATATCGCTTTGATAGGCCGTTGGTTCTTGAGCTTGCTGCGCGGTCAACTCTCTCACCCAAACATCCTCAATTCCAAGTCGTACCCTCATGAGGTAAAAGCTGGCTGGATATTTCATTTCCTTGTTGGTGGGGGAGGTGTAGCGCTTTTGTATCCACTCTTTTTTCGATTTACGGGGCTGCCTTTTCCCAATAGTCAGTTGCTTGGTGGTCTGCTATTCGGATTGACTACGTCATTGCTGCCTTGGTTTGTGCTTTTGCCCTCTTTCGGCTGGGGTCTTTTCGGGCGGCGCGGACCGCAAGGCTCCAATGCTTTGGTTGCAAGTATGCTTTCCCATATTCCCTATGGCCTTGGGATTGGGGCTGTTATCGCGGTGGGGTTGCACGTATAGCAGCGCCCGAAAAAGACAACCATATTTATTGCAGTAAGAACGCTGGAATATGAACCTACCTATATTTGTAAAATTCCTGGGAAGGCTGTCCGGTTTTCTGTTTTCATGATTTGTTTATTTGCTGAGATTTTTTACTTCTTCCTCACGTAGATTTTTCTTTCGGTTATCTATGGTTTTCAGTTTCTATCCGCAGCTGAAACAAAATGTGAAGGTTGACAAGTTTTTATTCAGATACAATTAATAAATTGAAAACGTTTACTGATGACGATGAAATATAAGGATTGTAGACAAAAGCAATGTGAATATGTTCCTGGGAACATGTTCTCGCACGTTGGTAAAACTTTCTGACAGGTAGGCTAATCTTGTGCACATCTGCCACGTAGGTTCAGTGTCATTAGCTAGACAATATTAAAATTTCTATGCGTACCAGGGAGTGCGCATGAAATATGTTACGTTGAGTTTTGTTGCGGTTTCGGTTTTGCGGAATTCGTCAGCGGTCTTGGCGGAGGGTATGCGGGCTAAGGCGTCTGAGCATGCTGTTATGTATCTCGAGCTTTTTGCCAAGCTGGTTGCCATACAAGACGGTATTATCGATATAGCCGAGGCCAAAACAAACAAGGCGCTAGGCGAATCTTTCGCAAAAGCGGCCAAAGACGGCAAGATGCCCGAGGAGAAGTTCGCCAAGCGGTCCAGCAGCCACGCCGAAGGGCTCGGCAAGCCCAAGAGTTAAAGATTTCATGTACACCTAGAGAAGGTTTTGTTTGCTACAGAAACCGCCCGAACAGTAGTCCGGGCGGTTTTTTTATTGCCTTCGATAAGGCGACAGGTCGGTCAAACAAGCAACCATTCAGTGATGAGTGTAGCTGACAGCGCGCAGCCACAGATAACCGCCGATGCCGGCAACGAGTGAGGCGAGTAGTACGCCGGTCTTGGCCATGAGCAGCAGTTCCGGTTCAGCGCTGAATCCCAGTTCGGCGATGAAGATGGCCATGGTAAAACCGATACCGGCGAGCAGGCCGACACCGGCGACCTGGCTGAAGCGGGTCTCGGCGGGGAGTTGGCCTATGCCCAGTTTCAACGCCAGCCAGCAGCTGCCGGCGATGCCCAGCCATTTACCCACCACCAAACCGAGGATTACGCCCAGGGTGACCGGGTGGGCCAGGGTGTCCCCCAGCTCGGATAGCGTGATGGGGATACCCGCATTCATGAAGGCGAACACCGGTACCACGATAAACGCCACCGGCAGGTGCATGCTATGTTCCAGTCGTTGCAGGGGGGTCTCTACTTTGTGTACGCCGTTCTCCAGGGTCTGCACTACGGCGCGCAAGGCGTCGTTGGTCATGATGTTTTGCCCCGGCTTGTGATTGGCGTTGAATTTTTGCATCAGCTCGCCGACGTGGCGGCTGAAGCGCGCCGGATCGTATTTGGGCAGGGCGGGTATGGTGAACGCGGTGATCACGCCTGCCAGGGTGGCATGGACGCCGGATTTGAGCAGGGAGAACCACAGCAGGATACCCAGCAGGAAGTAAGGAAGGGGCTGGCGTATGCCGGCGCGGTTCATTGTGAAGAGCAAACCGATGAGTATTGCGGCGATGATCAAGGCGTCCCAGGCCAGCTGTTCAGTGTAGAACAAGGCGATGACCACCACCGCGCCCAGGTCGTCAACGATGGCCAGGGCGACCAGGAAGGTGATCAAGGATTTGGGGACGCGCCCGGCCAACAGGACCAGGGCGCCGATGGCAAAGGCGATGTCGGTGGCCATGGGGATACCCCAACCGCGCCCACCTGCCGTGCCCGCATTGAGCATGAAGTAGATCAGGGCCGGCAGCAGCATGCCACCGAGGGCGGCGATGATGGGTAGGGCCGCCTGGCGGGGCTCGGCCAGTTCGCCCACCAGGATCTCGCGCTTGAGCTCCAGGCCAACGACGAAAAAGAACAAGGTCATCAGGCCATCGTTGATCCAGTGTTGCAGGGATTTCTCCAGGGACCAGCCGCCGATGTTGATGCCGATAGGGGTGTGCAACAGGTGTTGATAAAACGGTGCCAGGGCGCTGTTGGCTAATACCAGGGCGAGGATGGCGCTGGCCATGAGCAACAGGCCGCTTGTAGTCTGTCTATGGACGAACTCTTCGAAGGGGGTGAGAATCTTGTCGAAGGTCTTTTCCCAGGGGGCGAGGAAAAGACCGTCATCGCCGTCTTCGGTCACTTTGTTTTTTGTATCGGACATTATGAGTTCCTGACGTTGGTATTATTTCTGGCGTGGTAACTAGCGATACTGTTCATTCAATAATGCACGCCAGCCTACCACATTGGCCGGTCCCTGTTTGCGCACCTTTTTGTTGCGCAACGCACGCCCCAGCCAGTATTTACCCAACTTGCCCAGTTTCATGATGCTGTTGGATTGGTTTATCACCCAACGGATCTGGGGCATGCGCTCCTG
Source organism: Proteobacteria bacterium UBA6915 (assembly GCA_002450975.1). GTDB lineage: Bacteria > Pseudomonadota > Gammaproteobacteria > UBA6915 > UBA6915 > UBA6915. The sequence continues at coordinate 8,094 of DKAX01000049.1, read as the reverse complement.
TTTGAATAGACGTAGACCATCATCGATGCTGCGAGTTCTCAGCAGGCGTGCCAGGGTCAGGGCATCCTCCAGGGCCTGTCCGGCACCTTGTTGCAAGGTGGGTGGGCAGCCATGCAGGGCGTCGCCGATCAGCAGTACCCGCCCATTGTTCGCTTCATCGGTGACTACACACTCGACCCGCCCGACGGTGACGGCATGGTCGTCGTCGATGGCGGCGATGGCCTCGGTGACGCTATTTAGATAATGGGCGAAATATTTTCGCAGTACAGCCTTGGCAGACTGGCTATACAGCGCCGAGTCGGGGTCGGCCAGGTGGGCGTAGCAGTAGACTGAGTTTTTGCCGATGGGATAGAGCATAAAGGCGTCGTCTTTGTCGAGATAGTAGACGGGTTGCAGGTTGCGGGTGTCACGCTCGATGACAAAACGCCAACTGGTCATGCCGAATTCATCGATACGCGCGCGTGGGAATGCCAAAGCGCGGGTGGCAGAGTGGAAGCCGTCGGCGGCGATGACCAGATCGTAACGTTCCTGTTTACCGTCGTTCAGGGTAAGGTTTATCCCCTTGCTATCCTGTTGCAGCGACTGAATGGTGGTGCTGAAGCGCACGCAGTCTATACCTTGCGCCATGAGCATGATCAAATCGCGCCGCGTCAGGGCGACGAAGGGCTGGCGATCGAGGGGGGCCTCTTGCAGAGAGGCGCGGGCCAGGCTCGTGCCGTCCGCCAGGGCGTATTCGATCTGCGTTACCTGATGGGCGAGCTCAAGCAACGGCTTGCGCAGGCCAAGCCGTTCAAAGGCGGCGACGGTGTTGGCCGGCAGGCAGATGCCGGCGCCGACATAGGCCCAATCGGCGTGTTTTTCGATAATTTGCGCCTTGATGCCTTGTTGTTGTAGGGCGCGCCAAGTGGCCAGGCCGGCGATACCGGCGCCGACGATGAGGATATTGGGTGCGTTCATGTTAGTTCGTATGGTTTAAGGATGGGGCGAACAGTTATAACAAAGGCGCAAGGGAAAGGGAAGCAAGGGAGTTTTTAATGCGCAATACACCAATACGACACACCTTGCCGCTGGCGTTACGCCAGGGCCAGGTGCCAACGAGTGTCCTTACTGGTGCGTATACTTCCCAGCTGCGCGTAAGGCTCAGTATTTACGGGTGGTGACCTTGAGAAACGCAATTAACAGGACAAAGACAAACACCCAAAAAACCGTTGCGAAAATCCAACCGCCCACAGCGTTACTTGTATCGACGATCAGAGAAGTGCCGTTATCTAACATGATAGTTCTCCTTTTTGCGGGTCAAGGAGCTTGGGGTGTAGATACCATTGGTTAACGCGGGATGCAGTTTGCCATTCGTTGTGGAGGATTAACATGGAACCGATCATTCCAACAGGCAAACGAGTAGACTCCGTTTTTAATATACGCCGTTGTATTAAGCTAGACAATGGAAAATGCGAATCAACATGATAGAATGCAGTGAAAATAATGTAGCAATTAGTGAAGGTTGATTGTCTGTGAGTTCTCAAATCCATCCAGCTCCGATTGCTATTTTTCTCCCTTCTCTTCGCGGCGGGGGGGCTGAAAAGGTGATGCTTTCAATCGCAAATGCGATTGCAGAACGTGGGTATGAAGTTCATTTGTTACTTGCCAGGGCGGAAGGGCCTTACCTGGATAGAGTCTCGTCTAAGGTTAAGGTGGTTGACTTCGTCGCTTCGCGCATGGCGTGGGTCTTGCCGAAACTAGTTGTCTATCTGCGTCGCACTCGCCCCACGGTCCTTTTGTCGGCGCTACCACATACCAACCTTATTGCCCTTTGGGCCAGGCGATTAGCCGGTACCGGGACGCGTTTGGTAATTAGTGAGCGAACTTTTACCAGTGTCGCGGCAACCCGAAGCCCAATGAGACGTGTACGTTGGTTACCCCTGCTAATGAAACTATTTTACCCCTGGGCCGATGGTGTAATTGCCGTGTCTAAGGCGGTAGCCGATGATTTGTCAGTATTAACCCATCTAGACCGTGCGCGTATCGCCGTGATCTATAATCCCGTCGATTTGCCCACTATCGAGTCGAGGAGCAGTCAGCCACCGGCTAACTCGTGGTTTTCCGCTGGAGCGGATCCGGTGGTATTGGCGTNNAGCGCGTTGTTCGTTTCCTCGTCCCGCTGGGAGGGCTTGCCCAATGTCTTGATTGAGGCCCTGGCCTGCGGTTGTCCCATTATTGCCACCAACGCCCCAGGTGGCAGTGCGGAGCTCCTGGATAACGGCCGCTATGGTCGTTTGGTACCGGTAGGTGACCCGGTTGTCATGTCTCAGGCAATGTTGGAAGAGTTGAATACCAACAGGGCAAATAACCATCTGAGCCGCAACCGTCAATGGTTGGAGCAGTTTGCATTAGACTACATCACCGATCGCTACCTCGAATTATTGCAAGTTCATGCTTAAGTGCCTATCTGGCCTCGGTGTTTCCATTCCCTGATAAACACATATGCTTTCCCCGTTGATATTTTTTTGTCAATGGTGTCAAGTCAGGGAGTGCTTTGCGTGTTTTCATTGGAAATACTAATCGGTGAAAGACTACCGGTTATGTGTGGTCAAATTTGGTGCAAATAGTTTTCGGTTTGGTCTTTGTGATTTGCGTTTGATCGACACACTCTTTTGATAGCGTAGGATTTACCGTACCTGTGTCGCAAAGATTTCTTGAGTGATCACATGTAACACAAATTTACAGATGTAAATATTTTTAATTCTTATACTGCAAAAAGAGTTTTTCCAGAATTGTTGTGACCATGACAGAAAATATCCAGCTATCCCTGAAACAGGACAACAAACTGTCACCCTATGATGCCTTGCCCGTCGGGGTTTTTTTGACAGACGTGCATGGCAATTTTACCTATGTCAATCCCACCTGCCAGTCGATGGTCACTACGCCGAGTGAAAAGATCCTTGGCCACCATTGGATGCGCTCCGTTCACGCCGAAGATCGTTTACTTCTCCAGGAAAAATGGCGCGAATTCGTTAAGGGGCATGCACCATTTCGGGCTGAGTGTCGATTCTTTTCACCCTCAAAGCCTGCTATTTGGACATTGGCAGAGGTGCGTGAAAATCGGAACCAATCAGGGGAGTTTGTTGGCTATATCGGAACTCTGACAAATATTACCCGTGAGAAGGAGCAAGACCTCTTGTTACAGGAGAGTAATGAACTCCTTGAGCGCATTTTTGCCAACCCCCACGCCTCGGTCGCCTATTTGGATACGGATTTCAATTTTATTCGCGTTAATCAAACGTATGCACAGGCGGATAGCAAGGACGTGAATTTTTTTACCGGAAAGAACCATTTTGATTTGTATCCCAACGCGGAAAATGAACAGATATTTCGCCGTGTGGTAGCGAACCAGGAGCCTTATTTTGCCTATGCCAAGGCCTTCGAGTATGCCTTCTCTCCCGAACGCGGAGTTACCCACTGGGATTGGAGTCTGTGGCCGATCAAGGAAAGTGCAGGCAACGTTGTTGGTGTTTTGTTGGTTTTGGTGGATGTCAGTCAGCGTGTAAATGTCGAGTCGCAATTACGCTGTGAAAAATCCTATGTTGATGCCATTCTTCAAACCGCCAATGCGCTGATCGTTGTTTTGGATAACAAGGGTAATATCGAGCGTTTCAATATGGCCTGCGAAAAGGTCACTGGGTATTCGGCAGGTGAGGTCGTAGGTAGGCCAATTTGGGATATTTTGTTGCCGCCAGACCAGATGCTAGAGGTGAGGCAGGTCTTTGATAACCTCAAAAACGATGCCCTAAACAATGAGTTTACCAATGAATGGCTGTGCAAGGATGGTTCACGCAGACTGTTGCACTGGAATAATTCTGTGTTGGCGAATGAACAAGGCGTTGTAGAGCATATTATTGCAGTCGGCGTGGATATTACAGCACAAGAGAGTATGACGCAGCGTCTGCGTATTACTCAGGCGGCCATGGATATTTCCCTGGATGCGGTCTCTTATAGCGATTTATCCGGTAATCTTACCTACGTGAACCAGGCGTTTCTCGATATTTGGGGTTATCAATCTGTTGATCAGGTGCTCGGACGTAGCGCCGTTGAGTTCTGGCAATCGCCGCAGCAGGCTCAGCGAGTTGTTGAAGAGTTGATGCGACACGGAAAGTGGTTGGGTGAATTGACGGGCAAACACAGTGACGGGTCCTCCTTCCCTGTGCGCCTGGCGGCCAGTATGGTGACCGATACTCTGGAGCGCCCGTTGTGTTTAATGGCAACCTTTGTGGATCTGACCCAGCAAAAGAAGGTAGAGAGGCATCTTTCGGAACTTATCGAGTTCAATCGGACCATCGTTGACAAGTCGCCGGTTGGTATCGGTATCTATAACCAGGCTGGTCAGTGTGTTGCTGCGAATGAGGCACTGGCCAGGACCGTTAAAGCCACCAAAGCGCAAGTTGAGGCGCAAAATTTTCACGATATCCCTTCGTGGCGCGAATGTGGATTGTATGATCTTGCTTTGAAGACTATGCGCGAGCAACGTACTCAGCACGGTGAATTCCATGTGGTTACTTCTTTTGGCAAGGAAATGTATGTCGAGGTTTTTATGGCGGTATTTAGGCGCGCCGGCGAGCAGCATTTATTGTTGATGGTCAGTGATATCTCTGCACGCAGGGAGTCCTTGCGCGAAATGGAATTGAATCAACATATGCTCGAGCAACGCGTCAGTGAGAGGACCCGCGAGCTTGAGGAGGCCTTGGCTCAGTTAGAGGCGGACAATTTACAGCGGCGCGAAGCCGAGCAGGTAATGTGGCAGCTGAAGAATGAGGCGGAACACGCCAATCGCATGAAATCGGAGTTTCTGAGTCGAATGAGTCATGAGTTACGAACACCGATGAATGCTATTCTCGGTTTCAGTCAATTGCTGAGTTTTGAGAATCTAACCAGTCAGCAAAAGGATTTTAATAGCGAAGTGCTCAGCGCCGGCGATCATCTGTTGCAACTGATCAACGAGGTGTTGGACTTGAGTCGCGTTGAATCGGGAGCGATTCAATATAACCTAGATTGGTACGACGTAAATGAGCTGGTACAAAATGCCGTTGCCATGATTATGCCCATGGCCCAGGACAGCGGCATATCTGTGTGTTGTCACCTGGATGCAGGGGCGGGGATTCGCATCCATGTTGATGACGGACGTTTTAAAGAGGTGGTGTTGAATTTGCTGACCAATGCAATAAAGTATAATTCCCCATCCGGCAGGGTTGATGTCGGTGTTAAATATGAAGATGAAACGGTTCGTATCGACATCCACGATACCGGTATTGGACTTGATACAGACGAGATCAAAATGGCATTTGAACCGTTTAATCGTTTGGGGGCTCAGTATAGCAGTATCGAAGGAACGGGAATCGGTTTGACCATCAGCAAGCGGATTATCGAGGATTTAGGCGGCCGTATCGATGTTAAAAGCACCAAGGGCGTAGGTAGTAACTTTGGTGTGGAGTTTCCGGCGCAGTTATACAACTGATCCGGGTTGTTCGTTTACGTTAGTCACGGTAGTCAATAACGCCTGTCCAGCGTAGCTGGCCCTGGTGATAGTCTTTGGCGTGGTGATCGATTTCCCGGCCGGCATCCTGTTCTGACGGGTAGCAGGCGCCACGCCAGCCATCAAGACTGTGGCTGGGATGCGTGCAGAAGACCTGAACCATCCCGTTTGCACATTGGCGGGATTCCGGATAGTTGCCCCTGGAGCAGCCGACTAAAACCGTACACAAGACCAGTGCAGGAACGTAGCGTAAGTTGTACATACATTCAAAGATCTTTGGTCATGCGTCGGTGAGGAATGCCTGCGTCGATGTAGGTGTCACCGTGGCCGATGAATCCCAGTTTCTCATAAAAAGGCTGTGCCTGAACCTGGGCACTGAGGTGCATTTGACTGACATTCTGTTGTCTTGCCAGTGTGCACAGCATGTTCAGCAAGGCCTTGCCAACGCCTTTTCCGCGCCACGCCTTCATTACTGACATCCGACCGATATGACCATGCGGCAATAAACGTGCAGTACCTATTGCATTGTTATCCGCGTCCCGAGCCAGTAAATGGATACATTGTTCGTCCAGTCCATCCCATTCCAGATCTTCCGGAACCTTTTGTTCCTCGATGAAAACGGTTTGGCGGACAAGTTTGATTTGTTCCTGGTCTTTATCCCAGTCGGCGACATTTACAGTGAAGTTCATTGGTTTACTCAGGGAAGTAGACATAACCGGCATGATACCAATTCAGTAGTTGTTCGCCAAAGCCCGTGATCTTTAGCAGCGGTTGGATTTGTTCAAAATGAAAATGACGTTGGTCGGTCAACCACTCAGCCATGAATTGGATTGAGCCACTCAGGGGATAGGCCTGGCCATCGATAAACAGGGTTGTTGTCTCTTCATTCTCACGGATATAGGCGAAGCGAACGGCCTCACTGCGCCATAGACCCTCCTGTGCTTGCAGCTCTTTTAAAAACTGGGTCAGTGTTAGCGCCTTTTCCGGTGCCAGCTCGGTTCCTGAACTGAACGGTCCGCGTGGTTCAGTAACGAAGCGGCCGAACCAGGCCTGCAGGCTTTGCCGGTCGTGACGCAGGCTTTCCAGCAAGGCCTGGACATGGGCAATGGCTTCCGCACCAATCTCACCAGGGTGTTGCTGCCAGGAAAGGTCAGGATCGGTATAACGCACGTCTGCCTGTTTCTCCAGGGCGTAGTCGATGAAGTGCTCCCAAAGCTGGTTGCGTGTGGGGGCGCGAAAACCGACGGAGAAGGTCATGCAGTCATTGTCCTGAGCGACGCCGTAATGGGCTACCCTAGGTGGCAGGTAAAGCATATCACCCGGTTCCAGCACCCAATCCTGTTCCGGTTTGAATTCTTTCATGATGCGCAGCGCCAGGTCGGGAATCAGGTCTTCCGGGCCTACCGGTTGATGGGAAATTTGCCAGCGTCGTTTGCCTGCTCCCTGGATTAAAAACACATCGTATTCGTCGATGTGCGGGCCCACGCTGCCATGCTTGGGGGCATAGCTGACCATCAAGTCATCCAGGCGCCAGTGGGGAACAAAGCGAAAACGGTCCAGCAACAGGGCCAGCTCAGGCAGATGGCGATTGATCTCCTGCACCAGCAGGGTCCAGTGCGTCTCCGGCAGGTGGGCGAAATCCTCTTCCGACAACGGGCCGTGCTTGACCTGCCAGGGGTGGGCGCCATCCTTTTCCAGAATCAGGCGTGATTCAACATCACTTTCGCAGGCCAGACCAGCCAACTCTTCCGGACTGAAGGGAACCTCGAAACCGGGTAGTGCCTGACGTATCAACAGGGGTTTTTTCTGCCAGTAGTCACGCAGAAAGCTTTGCGCTTCGCGATCGCCGAGTAGGGGATTAGTCATGGCCGTGGAGGTAAAAAAGAGCCCGGGTCGCAGGGGAAATCTGGATACCCGGGCCAGAATAGGGTTACAACAAGCCGGCGCTGATAGGCCGTGGGGGGCAAGAGAAGTGCACTGTTGTAACCCATGTTTATTCTCCGTATTTTATTCTGGTTATTCTGGTAAACGGTTCACACTCTGATAAACAGAGGTATAACTTGTTGATATTAAATAGAAAAAACTTCTGACAACTAAATGTCACGGGCCTGATCAACCGCATTACCAATATAGGTGTCGGGGGTAAGGGCCTTGAGCTGAGCCTTGGCCGTTTCCGGAAGATCCAGTCCATCGACAAACCGGACTAGGTCTTCGCCACTGATGCGCCGGCCACGGGTCAGCTCCTTGAGTTTTTCATAGGGCTTTTCGATGCCATAACGACGCATTACCGTCTGGATTGGTTCAGCCAATACCTCCCAGTTGCTGTTGAGATCGGCGGCCAGAACGTCTCGGTTAAGCTCCAGTTTGCCAATGCCCTTGAGGGTGGAGCCGAAGGCGATGACACTGTGGGCGATGCCCACGCCCAGGTTACGCAACACCGTAGAGTCGGTCAGATCGCGCTGCCAGCGGGAGATGGGCAGCTTCTCCGCCAGGTGTTGCAGTACGGCATTGGCGATGCCCAAATTCCCTTCGCTGTTTTCGAAGTCGATGGGATTGACCTTGTGCGGCAT
>DKAX01000215.1 GCA_002450975.1 Proteobacteria bacterium UBA6915 | reverse complement strand
TTACCCTGATACCAGATCAAATAACCCGTCGAAGCACGTCCATCATCCAGTTCCGGGCCGCCGGATCCCAACACCTGCAACCAGATACCGCTTGCGTCGCAACCGGTTTTGGCCTGTGCAGGTACAGCAAACAGAAACAGGGCAAAGAATAACAACAAATATTTTTTTTGCATTTTAGCAGGCCCAGGCATTGTTGATTTGAATAATAGAGAATAGACCAATTAATCCTAACTGATAAAAGAAGCAACAGAATCAATAGGGTCAGACTCACTACTGTCCCATAGATAGAAAATAAAAAGGCTTAAATACTACAAGTTGTTACAATGGATGTGCGACCAAACACTGTAATAACAGGAGATTTAAGCCATGGTCCATAATAACACGGGGTTAAAGGGGACGGTTAAAGGGGATGGAGGGAATAAATTATGAGCAATAGTTATTTTGAGTGGTTATTTAATAATCCCTCCGTCCCCTTTTTGTAATTTTTTCGGAAAACCGTCTTCACGATTTCTCGCGCATAAGCATGTACCCAAAGCGAGTTGTTGTATGCGGACGAGAACCAGACCACGACGGTGTCCGTCTCGGGTGAAACATACAGGCACTGCCCATTGCGTCCCGACTTGTAGAGATCGCCGTCCGGAAACACCGCATCCCACTGGTATGACTCACCCATTCCAATGTTACCGAAGCCCTGGATAATCCGGTTACCCATGTTGTTACCGGGAAAGATCGCGGGTTTGGACGCCGCATAGACCTTTGACAGATAGTTTTTTGACACCACGCGCTCTTTTGCAATCACGTTCCAGCTGGGTGTGTAGAGCATGCCGTAGCGGGCCAGGTCCCGCAGGCGTGAACCGAACAAACCATGAATCGACGGTTCACCGCTTGGAGAAAGCGCCAACACGGCATCACCCTCCATGCCCGCTTTGCTCCAAATACGTTCGGTAATCAGGTCGTGGAAAGGCTTAGCCGTGATTTTTTCCAGGATTCTTCCCAAAACGTAAGTATTGATGGAAGAGTATTCGAACACTTTCTCCGGTTCAGCGAGCTTGGTGGCTTGCTTTACCGCATCCATCAACGACGCATCTTTGGGTAATGCGGCACCGCCGGTCATGGTGGCATAAAAGAGTGTAATCGGGTGTCCCGGTTTGCCGACGTTGCCCTCGCCGATATCGAGCCCGGATCGCTGATTCAGGACCGCATCAACGGGTACTTTTGACCAGGCGCTTTCCTTCAGCTCCGGCAGGTAATTGGAAACAGGCGCAGACAGATCGAGACGCCCTTCTTCCGCCAACTGATGTGCCAGAAGGCCGACAATGGTTTTCGTGGAAGAAGCCCAGAGGGTAATGTCCCAGGGGCGAATACCAATATATTCTTCAAAAACCAGTTTACCCTTGTGCACAACAGCGATGGCTTTGAACCGTGATCGTGGATCTTTCATCATCTCACCCAGAGTCATTGTTCCCAGATCCGTGGTCGCGACGACATTGGCAATCTTTGGCATCGGCGTACTTTGCAGCATCGTCACCGCGCCTTTACGAGAAATCACTGCCGTAGGGAGTACCTCGGTGAGATGACTTGCGGCATAGGAACCCACATCATTTTGTTTCTGCGCGTCCTCACCGGTATAGGACCGGCGGAACTTCAGGGTTTCCTCGTCCGAGAAACCCTCTTTCCATTTCGATACCGGAGAAAGTTCGGCAGGAACGGAATATGTGGAATCTTTCTTTTGATTTTCCTGTGCGAACAACGGAGTGCCGTTAAAAGCGATACAGAGAGTCAAGATAACTAAACATTTGCGCATTGCTCTTTCTTGTCTCATAACAACCTCCGATCTGTAATATTCCGCACGTAACAGGTTTGCTGAGGGGTGCGGCGCGGTTTTTACCGCATCCCTCTCCAGCCAGAGGTTAGCTGCTTTACAACACTAGTTCATTAGCTCTAGGTCCGGCATTTCCCAGGATTTATCCCAAAATTCATCTGTGCCGCCATAGATGCGAACAACCGGCAATGGCCGTTTGCCCTCCGTAGGGATCCAGTTTTTCTCCAATCCTTTTGGAGGTTGGGGGCCTAGATAAAGAGTCACGCTGCCGTCGCTGTTCTTCTTCATGTTCTGCAGATCGAAAGAAGACAAGCCGGCGCGCTCGAGCGGATTATAGATGAAAGCCCACGTGTCGAGATCGTAGACGATCAATGACCAGAACTGGCTGACCGGAACCTTCGCAGGCATTGTAAAAGAGTAGAGTTTCCCTCCTTGTAACTCATCCCCGTTTTTGTCAGCCAGCGCGAACAAATACTGAGCCGCCGGCTTAGGACCGACCTTCTTCGGGAAATAGGTTGCGCTAAAGTACCGATCTGCACGATTGTCAATATCGATCCGGTCAGTATATTCGTATGAGAACTCATTGTTCTTATCAGAGAAGAGTCCGCTAAACCAGTGCTTGCCCTGCCACCAGATCCTTGAGGGATCATCCGGGTGGAGCGCTCGCTGCTGCATATAAAAGTATGCGTCAACAACTGCCTGGCGCATGGCCTTCTTGGTTTTGGCATCGGGATTGTAAGGTTCGCCCTTCTGGATACCAAGTGAGGCCAGCATGCCCATCATCACCTTGTCACGGGGGAATACGTTCTCGACAGTGATGATGTTATGGAGTTCCTCAAACCAGCGCTCATCATAGAGCGCCAGGCTCGAGTAACGCATGTTGATCGGATCAATGAATTTGGTGGGTTTGGGGTTTGGTAATTCTGACAGGTAATAAATCTTCAGGGTCTGGGCATAGTCATGGGCTTGCGACATCGAAGCTGATGGCCCTGGGACGGAACGAAAGGCAAATGTCAGCCGATAGCTCGGGCTTTTAACCTCGATGTAGCCGGATGGAACCTGATCTGCATAACCTGGTGGCGTCAGGAGAACCTTGCCTCCCTTGCCCGCATCGATGCCAGATGGCCCGATGTCAGCGATGGTTATCTGCCAGTGATCGACGATTTGACCGTAAAGGCTGGCTTTTTCCGATGCAGCTGGGACTTCTATAACTACCGGTCCCCGCCGAAGATCGGTTTGAGAGGTGATATAAGGAACCTGGTTGTTGCCTGTCAACGCTTCAAGATTTGGTTTAGCGGGTTTAGACCAGGCGAGAATGACATTGGCTCCAGCCCCCAATTCTGCAGCAGCACGATGAAACCCATACACCGCGATGGCTGGCATCGACCATAGCACGGCCTCAAAAGCGCGTTGGTATTTGACCTGGTAATCGAGATCAGAAACGGACACCTTTGCGTCTGCAGCAGGTTTTCCACCTATTGGATCAGTCTGCGCTTGGGCTGTGACAAAGCTCAGTGATAAAGCAAGAATGATTGTGCATATGTTCGTCGTGACTACTTTCTTCATGCTAACCTCCATTATTTTTTGCTGATTGCGTTTTAGAGGAAACGTTTGAGTTGTGTGGCCGCGCGCACTTTGCGCGATCCGAACACGAGCACCTTGTGTACGCCCGACATGGGCTTTAACTAATGAGGTGAGAGCCCTCTGTAGGAAGATCACCGTCCGTAACCTATTGGTTATTAGACGATAACTACTAGTGAATGGCAAGGGCCAATCCGTGAGGA
>DKAX01000255.1 GCA_002450975.1 Proteobacteria bacterium UBA6915 | reverse complement strand
ACCATCGTCAACTCCATCAATCCCTATCGCCTGCAGGGTCAGAAGACGGCTGCCTTCGAGATTCTGGAAGAGCTGGGCAGCGCACCCGACTTCCACTGTCTGCCGGTGGGTAACGCGGGTAACATCACCGCCCACTGGATGGGTTACCGCGAATATCATGACCACGGCATTGTTAACGACCTGCCGCGTATGGTCGGTTATCAGGCCGCTGGCTCCGCACCGTTTATGCGCGGCAAGATGGTCGACAATCCCGAGACCGTCGCCACCGCCATTCGCATTGGCCATCCCCAATCCTGGGACAAGGCCTGGAATGTCCAGAAGGACTCCAAGGGCTGGTTCGATGAGTGCAGCGACGAGCAGATTCTGGCGGCGCAAAAGCTGTTGGCGGAAAAAGAGGGTATCTTTTGTGAACCCGCCTCCGCTACCTCACTGGCTGGTGCCATTGCCGATATCAACAGTGGCAAGATTCCTGAAGGCAGTAAGATCGTTTGCACTCTGACCGGTCACGGTCTGAAAGATCCAGATACCGCCATCAAGCAAAGTACCTCACCGGTGATCCAGGTGGACGGGACTATGGAAGCGGTCAAGCGCGCCATTCTGAATAATATGCGTTAATGCAATTGCATAGCGGCGCAGCAGCGACTTGCTGCGCCGACCCGCTCCCGATATTCTGCCGACGGTGACACGTCATCTGACACTCTTGATACCGGGGTTGCTGGATACACCGGCAGCGCCGCTTAGTCATCTGCTGCGTTCTCTGGGGACTCAGCTCCCTCCTTTGTCTGCCTTACGTTACTTGCTTTCCCGCGCCCGCTTGTCGGTGGCGAAAAAAAATATCCTCGATTTGCTGGCCGATGTTTTGGCCATTCCCGGCAATCCGCCCCCCTGGGCGGCCCTGGCCTTGCGCGGTGATGAGGGTGCACCCGGCAGCGACTATTGGTTGAATCTGGAGCCGGTGGTGTTGCAGCCCGACCGCGACTGTCTGCGTCTGGTGGCATGCGGTGAACTGGCGCTGAGCGCTGATCAGGCCGCTGCCCTGGTCAGCGAGTTGAACGACTATCTGCGCGTTGATGGTTTGACCCTGGAGGCACCACGCCCCGGCCGCTGGTATCTGCGTTTGCCGGCCGATCCGCAGATTACCACCGTCCCGGCGCAACAGGCCTTGGGGGCCGATGTGGCCGAGATCATGCCCTATGGTAAGCAGCAGGCCTTCTGGCGGCGTCTGATCAATGAGCTGCAAATGGTGTTACACGCCAGTCCGGTCAATCAACAGCGTTTAACCGATGGATTACCTGCCATCAATAGCGTCTGGCCTTGGGGCGGCGGTGCCTTGACCACGCCTGTCTGGCACTCCCCCTATCAAATCCTGTTTGCTGGTTCTGCGGTGATGCGTGGCATTGCTGCCTGTACGGCTGCGCAAGTATTGCCTGTGGCTGATGATGGGGAAGAGTTACTGGCTGCCATGCCGGCCGAGGCGCGCGCGCTGGCTATGTTGCCCGGCGACTTCAGCTTGTCGACACACGGGGATCCTATGCACTGGCTGGGTATAATGGATAGTCTGGAGCGGGCCTGGTTTGAGCCTTTGTTGTCGGCGCTGAAGTCCGGTAATCTGCGAGGCCTGACCCTACTGTTTGCCGATGGTCGCGAATTCTCGCTGACGCCGGCACAGCTACGTCGTTGGTGGCGTCGCGTGCGTCCCCTGGAGGCCTGGTTATGAGCATACAAATTACACGCAGGTCCCCGGTCGAGATTCCTCCCGCGTTGGCCCATTTGCACCCGGTGCTGGCGCGCGTATTTGCCGCGCGTGGCATTGACCAGGTCAAATCGCTCAATACCCGCCTGGAGGCGCTGACGCCTCCCGGTCAATTGCATGGTCTCGACAAGGCAGTGGAGCTGCTGGCGCGTGCATTGGCTGAGCAAAAACGTCTTTTGATTATTGGTGATTTCGATGCCGACGGTGCTACCAGCACAGCAGTCGCCGTACGTGCGTTACGTATGCTGGGCGCACACCAGGTCGACTTTCTGGTGCCCAATCGTTTTGAATATGGCTATGGCCTGACGCCGGAGATCGTCGCCGCGGCGGAAGTCTTTCAACCAGACGTGATTATCACTGTCGATAACGGTATCTCCAGTTTGGCGGGCGTGGAGGCGGCCAAGGCGTACGGTTACCAGGTGGTCATCACCGATCACCACCTGCCCGGCGCGCACCTGCCGTCGGCTGACGCCATTGTTAATCCCAATCAACCCGGTGATAACTTCCCCAGTAAAAATCTCGCCGGCGTTGGCGTTATCTTCTATGTCATGGTGGCGCTGCGCAGCTATTTGCGCGGCAGCGGCTGGTTTGCGGATCAAAGAGTAGCCGAACCCAACCTGGCGGTGTTACTGGATCTGGTTGCCCTGGGAACCGTGGCCGATGTAGTCCGGCTCGATGACAACAACCGCGTGCTGGTTGCGCAGGGGATGGCGCGCATCCGCCGGCGCGAGGCCTGTCCGGGGATTCTGGCCTTGCTGGATGTGGCCAAACGTCGCCCGGAAAGTCTGGTGGCCGCCGATCTCGGTTTTGCCGTTGGACCGCGCCTGAACGCCGCCGGCCGATTGGAGGATATGGCGCTGGGTATTCACTGCTTGTTGACCGATGATCCCGAGCTGGCGCGTGCCATGGCTTTACGTCTGGATGACCTGAATCACGAACGCCGTGCCATCGAGGTTGAGATGAAGTTGCAGGCCCTGGATATTCTACAACGCATGAACCTGGAGGAGGGTGATCTGCCCCGTGGTCTGTGTCTGTTCGATGAAACCTGGCACGAAGGGGTCATCGGTATACTCGCGTCGCGCATCAAAGATTTGTTGCACCGTCCGGTCATTGCCTTCGCGCAAACCGCCAACGGCGACCTGAAAGGCTCAGCCCGTTCCGTCACAGGTCTGCATATCCGCGATGCCTTGGACGCCGTGGCTGCGCGCCATCCCCATTTGATCAGCAAATTTGGCGGACATGCCATGGCTGCCGGTTTGAGTATTGCGCAGCATCATTTAAGTGATTTTCAACAGGCGTTCAATGCTGAGGTTTGTCGTTACCTTGAAGAGGGAGACTTGCAGGGAGTCATCAGGAGCGATGGCCCCCTTGCCGCCAACGATTTCTCGCTGGAGCTGGCTGAATTATTACGTCAGGCGGCGCCTTGGGGGCAAGGCTTTACGGAGCCCCTGTTCGACGACTGCTTTGAAGTTGTGCAGCGCCGTATCGTCGGTGATCATCACTTGAAGATGGTGGTACGTCATCGCCAGGGTGGGCAAGCTTTGGATGTTATCGCCTTTAACAGCACCGATGAAGATTGGCCTAACGATATCCGTCACGTGGAGATCGCCTTTCACCTGGATATCAATGAATACCAAGGCAGACGTAGTTTGCAGTTGCGGGCATCGTTGGTCAGGCCGGTTTCGGTATCAATATGACAGAAGTCTACCTGGCGTCTGCCCGGTGTCCACTGAGATTTTTCTAGCAGCTAAACCCAGGTTGTCTTTCGTTTTTCCCCTATTTCCACCCCACATACCCGGTATATAACAAAACGTAACAATTTGCGCTTCATGTCCCTCTGCTCTATTGGCGATAAAGAGTGAGCAAGGGTGGGCTGTGCATTTTTTTTAGAAAGTGCGTTGATTTGTCAGCTGGTTGGAAAGGGAGGACGTATGTTGTTGCGACTTACTACTTTGGGAAGGTGGTTCTTCGTTTTCGGGGCGTGTGTGGTTGCACTGATGGCCTGTCATAAAGACCAGGGGAGTGTCGATGTGTTACGCATCGGTATTCTGCCTGACCAAGGTGTGGAAGACCTGAAGAAACGTTATAGTCCATTATTCGACTATATCCGCAGCGAAACGGGCGTGCCCTATGAGCTGGTGGTGCCGCGCGATTATGATCATCTGCTGGAATTGTTCGACAAACATCAGGTTGATCTGGCTTACTTCGGCGGCTTTACCTTTATGCTTGCCTACCACAGGTATCAGGCGCAGCCTCTGGTTATGCGTGATGTCGATGCCCATTTTGTCAGTTACTTTATCGCTAAAGGGGGGGCTGGTGCGCGAGATCTTAAATCGTTCAAAAACACCTCCTTTTCCTTTGGTTCAAAATTGTCCACTTCCGGCCACTTGATGGCGCGCTATTTTCTTAAGCGCCAGGGCATAGAGGCAGAGAGTTTTTTTAAAGAGGTTCTCTATTCCGGTGCCCACGATACGACAGCCTATTGGGTGCGTGACGGAAAAGTTCAGTTGGGGGCGGCCAATAGCAAGATTATCGATGCCATGTTGGCGGATGGACGTCTCAAGCCCAAAGATATTTCTATAGTCTGGAAAACCCCGCCCTATACCGACTATGTTTGGGCGGTGCAACAAACATTGCCACCAGAATTGGTCCAACGTCTGCGCGATGCCTTTCTTTTTCTAACCCTGACCAATCAGCAACACGCTGAAATTCTCGGTCATATCGATGCCCAACACTTTATTCCGGCCGGGGTAGATGATTTTTCTGCCCTGGATGGTGTTATCCGTTCCCTTGGGCTTGTCGACGGTAAATAATCCCTATGGGATCGGTGCGCGGATATGTCTATAGTCTGGTAGCCGTAATGGCGGTTATGCTTTGCGCGTTGTTCGTGTTGATGTATTGGCAAGGTAATCATCTCAAGGAAATACAGGCAAAAAGCAGCGCCTATCATCTGCCGTCCATTATTCTTTTGGCGGAAATCCAGGACGAACTAACTGTCATCGAACGTGAGTTGGCTGGAAATGTTTCGATCACCGATCGGGCAGATGCCTCTTTGTTTCTTGTTCAGGAAAAGGTTGAGCAGCTTCAGGGTTTACAAATCGGCGAGAGCAGGGATCTGGGAATAGACCGAATTTTCGGTTTTTTTATCGGGGGCTATTCCGACTTTAGTTACTCCATTGCCGATTATCGCGCACATGCGGAACAAGCAAAGTCGATTATGTATCAACAGCTTCGGGTTTTTTTGGATCGGCTGGAGCAGTTGAGAATTCTGCACTATCAAGAGAACAGGAAGCTGGTGCAGCACTTGCAGACGCATGAGCGGCGCCTGAGTCAGCGCTTCGCGTTGTTTTTGGCTGTGCTCTTGCTTGTTGGTGGTTATGTGGTGAGCAGAATATTACGTGCTATCTCCGTGACCATGAGGGAAAAAGCCGCCATGCGTGATGAGTTGCACAAGAGTGTGCAGTTGCTGGAGCGCTCCAATCAGGAGTTGGAGGAATTCAATTACGTCGCCAGTCACGATCTTCAGGAGCCGGTGCGCACGCTTGTCAGCTACTGTACCTTCCTTCAAAAGGATGTGCCCGAAGAGCACCTCAACGATCGTGCCAAGCAGGATCTGGCCTTTATCACCGATGCCGCCAAACGCATGCAACAATTGATTCGTGATTTGCTGCAGCTATCGCGCGCCGGTAGATCCGAGTTCAGGCTCGAATCAGTGGATTTGAATCATTGTATGGAGACGGTCAGCAAAGATTTGCAGGTGGCTATTCACGAGTGCGGAGCCCGCATAGATGCGGATCCCCTGCCTGTGGTGTTGGGCGACGAAACTCATCTTACCCGCGTGTTACAGAATCTGGTTAGCAACGCTCTCAAGTTTCGTAATGGCGATCAGGTAAAGATTCACGTCTATGCTCAGCAGGCAGGTCCCGGTTGGCGAATCTTTGTTGAGGACAATGGTATTGGAATCGAATCGCAGTATCTGGAAATGATCTTCGCCCCTTTCAAACGGTTGCACGGCATGTCGGAATATCAGGGGTCCGGGATTGGGCTGGCGGTATGTCGCAAGATTATACAGCGTCACCACGGGGAGATGCATGTCGAGTCACAGCCAGGTGCCGGCAGTAGTTTTTCCTTCACCTTGCCGTCAGCGGCGTAGAAACAACAGGAGAGTAAGATATGTCAATGCAGGGAAAAAACCGACCGGTAGTCATTCTCCTGGCGGAAGACAATCCCGCCGATCAGGAGATTACGCGACGTGTTCTGGGTGATGCCGAGACGCGCAACGATTTGTATATTGTCAAGGATGGCGTCGAGGCCATGGATTATCTGCTTCGTAATAACCAGTTTAGTGACAAAAAAAGCAGTCCGCGTCCTGATTTGATCCTGTTGGATATCAATATGCCACGTATGGACGGTAAAAGTGTTCTGGAAAAGGTGAAGAGTAATCCAAACCTGAAGACGATTCCGGTAGTGATGTTGACCACTTCCGAGCATCAGAGGGATGTGTTGGACAGCTATGCTCGTGGGGTAAATGCCTATATAACCAAACCGGTGGATATCGGCCAGTTTGTTGATGTGGTGGCCAAACTGGAGGGGTTCTGGCTTAGGACGGTGGAGTTTCCTGGTGATGAGCGCTGAGCTCGACATAGTCGAACAGGAGAATACGAATATATTGATAATCGACGACAACGTTGCTGATGCGACGGTGTTGGGGCGCTATTTGGAAGACCTGCCACGTTGGCAGATAGATTATGTCGTGTGCAATGACTCGGAGTCGGCGCTGACACGGTTTAGTCAACTGAAACCCCAGGTGGTGTTTGTTGATTATTATCTGGGTAATATGACCGGCATAGACCTAATTCGCCGATTGCGCTGTATGGATACGGATGTCGAATTTGTCCTGTTGACCGGACTCAGTGCGGAACAAATTGCCGTCGAGGCCTTGCGCGAGGGTGTTGGTGACTATCTGACCAAGGGTGACCTGGGCGCAGAGTCTTTGGATCGCGTACTGCGCCATGCCATGGAAAAGATTCAGGGGCGTAGGGCACTGCAACAGGCCTATGCTGAATTGGAGACCCGGGTACACGAACGCACCGCCAGTCTGCAATCAGCCAACGAGCGCCTGCAAAACGAGATTGAAGAGCGCACACGCATGGAGCAGGCATTGCGAGACAGCGAGCATCGGTTGCGGGTAATTCTGGAAACTGCCGGTGAGTCGATTATTACCTGCAATGATGCGGGAGTCATCCAGTCGGTTAATAAGGCCACGCTGGATATGTTCGGTTACGGTGCGGAGGAATTGGTTGGAGAAAATGTCGATCTCCTTATGACGGATACGGACCGAGCGTATCACCAGGGGTTTATGGCGAAATACAGACAAAAAGGTGTTACCAATTTTCTGGGGATCGGACGCGAATTGCAGGGTCGCAGCAAGGATGGGACCGATTTCGATATTTATATCACCGTGACCGAGGTGAACCTGCATGGCAGGCGACTTTTTATCGGTGTGTTGACAAACATCACTGAACGCAAGCTGGCCGAGCGACGCCTGATTACCGCTCGTGAGGAGGCGGTTAACGCCAATCAGGCCAAGTCGCGATTTTTGTCGCAAATGAGTC
Organism: Proteobacteria bacterium UBA6915; assembly: GCA_002450975.1. Classification (GTDB taxonomy): domain Bacteria; phylum Pseudomonadota; class Gammaproteobacteria; order UBA6915; family UBA6915; genus UBA6915. The sequence goes on along the minus strand of DKAX01000255.1, from coordinate 10,833 downwards.
ACGAACTGCGTACACCTATGAATGCCATATTAGGGTTTACGCAGCTGTTAAAGTTAGAGGCGGACGAGCACGGGTTGCCGCAGTACGATGATTACCTGCAGGAGATATTGCACGCCGGTGAACATTTGCTGCGCCTGATCAACGAGGTGCTGGACCTCAGTCGTATCGAATCGGGCCGATTGCAGCTGAATATCGAACAGGTGCCCATGAAACCCTTGATCCAGGAGGCGGTGGCCATGGTCAAGCCCATGGCGGAAAAACGCGCTGTTGAGTTAAACATGAATATCTGTCGTGAAGTGGAACCGGTGATCAAGGCCGATGCCGTCCGCATGAAACAGGTGATCGTCAATCTGTTGTCCAATGCAATTAAATATAACCACCAGGGCGGCGCGGTCCACCTGAGTTGTGAACGGGTCGGTGACAGTCAATTTCTGCGTATCAATATACGAGATACCGGGCCGGGTATCGCCAGCCAAAGCCTCGCCGGCCTGTTTGAACCCTTTAATCGCCTGGGTATGGAGACCAGCGGTGTTGAGGGAACAGGTATTGGTCTGACAATTACCAAGCATCTGATTGAAGAGATGGGTGGCGCAATCAGTGTGGAGAGTGAACTGGGGAAGGGTAGCTGTTTTCATATTGATATGCCGTTTGTTTCCGAGTGCGCGTCGACCACTACTTCAGCGGATCCCTCCGGTAAGCTTTATTAACGGGTAATGGCGACTGCGATTTTAGCGCACGCTGATCAGTTTGCTGCCGTCGCGATATTCCACCTGCCAGCCGCTCCATAGCGGCAGTTCCTTGCTCATTGGTGGCGTGCGTCTATGGCCGTCGGTTTTTGTCAGGGTGATGCGCCGTTTGCTGAGGTCGTAGTCGACGTTGACGCGCAGATTCTCCAGTTGCAGGCGACGCGGGTAGCGTTGATCGAATTCCGCACGCTGCCATTCGGGGATGCCGTCGAAGCGCAGGTCCTGAACTTCGATCAACAGGATGTCCCTGCCTTGTTCCACCCCCAGTTCCTTCAGACGTTTTTGCAGCCAGCCTTCAACTTCAGCAACTTCTCCTTCTGCTAGTTTTAAATACAGAAACAGATTCCAGGCCTGTATATCACTTTGCAGACATTCACCAGCTGGAGCGAGCAGGCTGCCGCGTAGTATCAGACGGCCCAGCGCCTCACGGGCAGAGGCACCTTGTGGTTGTATTTCACGACTATCGATCACGCGACCGGCGTAGTGTCGTTCCTGCAGACACAACAAATCGTTGTCCTGCCATTGGGGCTGGCTCAGGCGCGCTTCACCCAGTTCCAGTTCGGCAAGAAAGGAAAACGGTACCGGCGCCATGCACAAGGCGATGTTGATGGTGCGTAAGGTGCCTTTGCCGGGAATGCTGTGTTGATCGAAAACCAGGGCTGCCTGTGCCTGTTCGGGGAAACGGCTTTCGCGGCCAATCTCAACTTCGCTGTCGCCGTTGCCCAGCGCCTGCGGGCGTTTTTCTCGGCGCACAAACACCAGATCGGGCTGGGCGCGGATGACGGCACGCAACAGATTATCCCGTTGGAATTCTCTTTTTATCGGCTCAAGTCTGAGCGCGCTGTGTACCTGGCGCGAAATCTGACGTGCCTCTTTCAGGCTGTTACCGTTGACGGGCAGGCCGGGAGCGTTACCCTGGCGCATTAGTTTGATTAGGGCGAGGGCATCGCATTGTAAAGGTGACAGTCGGTTGAAGGCCTCTATCTGGTCCTCTTTGTCGATCTTGCCCAGCAGCGGGCGATCGACGCTGAGTGCTGACGCCAAATCGATCATGGCACTGCGGCTGTCGTCATCGGGCATGGCGGTGATCAGGTGGGCGAACTGGGGGTCCAACGGCAGGGGAAAGAGGCGCCGACCGTGTTCGGTAATCAGGCCATGGGCGTCGACCGCCTGCATCTGTTGTAGAAATTTCAACGCGCGGTTATAGGCGTGTTCCGGCAAGGGATCGACAAAACGCAGTTGCTGCGCGGGATGGCCGGCTGCGGCCGCCGCCAGCATCAACTCGGTCAACTCCTCGCGCACCACCTCGGGCGGCGTGAAGGGCTCCAGTTTGATCTGACGTCCCCACAGGCGCACACACACACCCGGCCCCAGACGACCGGCACGTCCGCGCCGCTGTTCGGCGGCCGCTTGCGAGATGGTATGCAAACCGAGCACGGTGCGACCATTGCGATGATGGCTGCGTCGTTCCAGGCCGCTATCGATGACGGCCACCACGCCGGGAATGGTGATAGAGGTCTCGGCGACATTGGTGGCGAGGATGATGCGCAGACAATCGGTGCGCTGCAAGGCCGCATCCTGTTGCGCATTGCTGACGCCGGCATGTAAGGGGATGATCTCCAGGTCGAGGCGGCTGCGCAGCAGGTCATAGGCACTTTGTATCTCCCCCTTGCCCGGCAGGAAGACCAGAATATCGCCTTGCGTCGACAGGTTTGGCAGTAACTCTTGAATACACTCCAACAGGCGCTTGTCCAGGTGTTTGCTGCGCGGCAGTTCACGCTCTTCGCGGTAGCTCACTGTAACCGGAAATTGCCGGCCTTCGGCACACAAACGCCTGGCGTTGAGATAGCGCGCCAGGCGTTCGCCCTCCACGGTAGCCGAGGTCAGGATCAAGTGTTGGTGACCGGCATTCACCAACAGGGCCAGGATCAGATCCGTATCCCAGCGCCGTTCGTGAAATTCATCGAGGATGATGCTATGGAAGCGTTGAATGGTGCCGTCGGCCAGCCAGCGCAACACAATACCCGGCGTGGCAAAGACGATGGCGGCCTTTTCGGCGCTGGCGGTATCGAAGCGCACCGCGTAGCCCACCGACACACCTTCGGGCGCCAGAGTGCGCACATGAGTCGCCAGTGCGCGGCAGGCCAGACGGCGGGGTTCGATGACCAGTACCGCACCGTGGCTGGCACACCACAAGGGCAGACGGGTGGATTTACCGCTACCGGTGCTGGCCTCAACCACCACATGGCCTTGGCACAGGGCCTGGTCGAAATCCATGCGCAAGGTGTCTATGGGTAGGGTAGGGGAAGGGGATTGGCTGGGTACGGCGTCGGACATGGCGCGCATTATAGCCCAAGGGAAGGGGCATCAAAAAAGGGATGCCGAGGCATCCCTTTACCATTGGCGCTGTGGGCTGGCCCTTAGTCGGTAGCCACGAGCGGCTGTAACACGACTTGTTGCCTGCGATGCTCCACGATACCACGCAGCAAGGCGAGCAATATGGTGAGTGCGCCGACCAATAGGGCCAGGCCCAGGGTCAGGAAGCTGAGGTTGTTCAATACGCTGGTGGTCGAAGCCGACAGCGGTGCTATCAGATTCATGTCCGCCAGATAGACCGGCAGTTTGAACAGGCGACTCAACAGTACGATGACCATGATGATGCCCATGACCAGCTTGATGATGTAGTCCTTGACGTAGGTGGTGCCGATGGCACCGATCTGCAACCCGAACAGGGAACCGGCCAGGATGATCATGGCCAGGCGGATATCGACGAAGCCCTCCCAGGCATAGAAGATACTGCCGCCGGTGCCCAGGACAAAGGCGACCACCAGTTCCGTAGCCGAGGCCATGACCGCCGGTACACCGAGTACATACATCATGGCGGGGACGCCGATGAAACCACCCACGGCAATGGAGGCTGCCAGTACACCGGTGGCAAAACCCAGCGGGGCGATGAACAATATGGAGATCTGTTTGTTACCGATGGATTTCAGCGTCACCATGGTGCCGGGGATGTGGATGGATTGTACCCACTGTGCAAGGCGTGGGGTCTTGTGCTCACCCTCGCCGATGTGGTGCTTCATGCGATAGGCATCGCGCAGCACGACGGCTCCGACGATGGCCAGGGTGACCACGAACACTGCCGAGACATACAGATCTGTACCCACGGCGCCGAAGTCGGCGCGGATGCCGGTCATGATGTTTTTGCCGACGAATACCCCGATCTCCGCGAACACGCCCATGATCAGGCCCAGTTTGATATCCACCTGGCCATATTTGTGACGCTTGATGGAGCCCACCAGGGCCTTGGGAAACTTGTGGGCCATATTACTGGCGACGGCGACGATCCCTGAGACGCCTAAGCTCATCATGGCCGGGGTCAGGACGAAGGCGCCGCCGGAGCCGATGAACCCGCTGACCATGCCGCCGACAAAGCCCACCAGAAAAAGCACAACGACGGTGGTCATATTGAGATCGATAAAATTGACTGCATCCATAGATAGTTACCTCGTTAATGCTTTTTGGGCTTCAGGCCGAGCAGATCCCAGAAATGGCCAGTAAAGGCGCCGTGCGCCAGTGAAAAGACAAAGGCGATGACAATTGGGGCCAGGAAAAAGGTCTTGTCGCCGTTGGCGACCTGGCGCGCCATCGCGATCAGCTCTTCACTGTAGACATAGAGCAGGCCATATAGGGCCAGTACCAGTGTGCCTAGACCCACTGTCAGCAGGAGTTGCCCGGTGCGCTTTGCGGGCTGTGCTTGATTTGCCATAAATACCTCGCTAGGTTATGTAGAATATTCCAGGTAGGAATGCACATTGGATCTGGCGCATCAGGATATTGCGTTTCAAGGGCCAATATGCCGAGGAGTTAGCCTGGTTTCATGAAATTATCGGACGATAGTCGGGGACTCGCCATTGAAAAAACGTATTCGTATATTCTTATATGGAATATTCTAGGCTGCCTGATCTGACCTTTTGGGCAACCCTGCGTGCTGTGGTTGAACAGGGCGGGGTTTCCGAGGCAGCCCGTCATTTACACATCGGCCAGCCGGCGGTGACCAAGCGGCTCAGGGCATTGGATGCTATATATAAGGTAGCCTTGATGGAACGGGTAGCGGGTAGGCTGCGCTTAACGGTTGCCGGGGAGAAGGTCTACCGGATGGCAGTGCAGACCCTGGACCGGCACCAGCTGCTACTAGAGGATATCCGCCAGTCTCAAATGGGGCGGGAGGTTTTACGTCTGCAGGCGACACTGGCCATTGGCGAGCATCTGCTGCCGTCAATTCTCCTGGCCTTTAACGAAGTCTTTCCCCAATACAAGGTGGAAAGCCGATTGGCTTACGGCCGCTCTATCCAGACCGACCTGGCCACAGGTATGGCCGATTTGGCCTTGATGGAGATCGCGCCCGACCACCCCGACATTTTGGTGCAGAAATGGATGGAGGATGAGTTGTTGTTGGTTTGCGCCCCTGGCCATCCTCTGGCAGGTGAAACAAACATCGCTCTGGATCGCTTGTTTGAGTTTAGTTATATCCTGCGTGAGCCGCGCTCGGGAATTCGGGATGCCCTGGACGATGCCTTGCGCAGGGTGGGTATTGGCACGCTGGATGTGGCCATGGAGGTGGGTTCCAACGAGGCCATCAAAGACATACTTTCACGCAATCGGCATGTCAGTTTTCTGCCACGTTTTGCCGTAAAGGAGCAATTGGAACGCGACATGCTAAAACATATCGCCGTCAACGGACTCAGAATTACACGCACCCTATGGATTGCCCGCAATCGGGACAATTTGCATCATCCGGTGGCCGAGCGTTTCATCGCATTGTTACGCCAGCGTTGATGGTATTCGATGATTTTGCAGTATGAGCGCTATGAGGTTGTACATTCGAAAGGTTTGCTACCGATGGCATTGTGGTTACCATCGTCGAGGTGGCGACTTTTAAGTAACTAAAATTTTAAGCAAACATAGCTATTGAAGATGGTTTTGCGGAGAACGAGGATATGAGTGACCAATCCGGGGTTGTGTATCTGGCCGAAATCGACGAGCAGTCAGTTGCTGCCTTGGTAACCCGCTGGCGTCAGCAGAATCCGCAGGGTGGCGTATTGGTTTTTCTGGCGGAACAGTCACGGGATACGTTACCCGTTATTCAGCAGGCACTTCGGAAACTGGATTATCCCATGGTCGGCGGTATTTTTCCGCGCGTTATAGCCGATGCCCGCTTTCAAGAGCATGGCGCGGTATTGTTTCTGTTTCAAAAAATGCCCGAATTTTACATCGTCGATAAATTGGATACCTACGGCAACAAATTAGCCGCTGCCCTGGCTCCCATGGTGGATGATATTCAAGTGAAGGTGCAAAGGGGCGGGGTCAGTACAGCATTCCTTTTTTTCGACGGTCTGGTTTCTCAGGTAGGCACAATCCTCGACACTCTCTACTTCCAGCTGTCAGATGACATTCACTACGCCGGAGTCAATGCCGGTAGTGAAACCTTCCAACCGATGCCTTGCCTGTTTGATGGAGAGCGCGTGGAGCAGCAGGCGATGTTGCTGCTTTTGCTCGAGCTGGAACATGAAATCGCTCTGGCGCATGGGATCAAGGTACCGGATGAAGTGATCAGTGCCACCTCCACCCAAGGGAATCGTATCGCCAGTATCGATTGGCGGCCGGCCTATGATGTCTACCAGGAATTGGCTAAAAGCCAGTATGGTGTTGATGTGACCAAAGAGAATTTTTATCAGGTCGGTGTCCATTTTCCCTTTGGTATCCTGCGAGCCGATGGCGAGGTGTTGGTGCGTATACCTGTGGCGCTGGAGGACGACGGTGCCTTGCATTGTGTCGGCGAGGTGCCGGCCAATGCCATTCTCACCTTGCTGCGCGCTTCCGATATCGATGGCTTGCATACCCCCATGAGTATTACCGCCCGACTGGGGGAAGAAAAAAGTGCTACACCGGTCATGTTGTTTTATTGTGCCGGACGGCGTATGCACCTGGGTGAGCTGGCCGACAAGGAGTTAAAGCTGTTTGTCGGTGCGGTCAGGCCAAGCCCGGTTTTTGGCGCCCTGTCTCTGGGTGAGATTGGAAGTGCACAAACCGGCGGTTACCCGTTGTTTCATAATGCCGCCCTGGTGGCCCTACGCTGGCGAGGCCTATGAAGCGCGAACAGATTCTAAGTATCCTTTATGAAATGGCCTTGCTGGCCTCTGGTGAGACGCAGGTATTGCCGTTGTTGACCAAGACCCTGCAGCGCCTGCTTTATCACACCAACTATCCCAGCGGTATTTATCTGTCTTTTGTGGATGATGCGGGAGACGCGTTAGTTACTGCAGCGCATGGAAAGGAACGGGTACGCGTGTTGTTGGCGATGGGTAACCGCCAACTGATGGCCGAGGAACGTCGTGAAGTCGATCTGCCGGTCGAATGTCTGCACAATCGCGCCGGTTATATAACAAAACTGGATGGATTGAAGCCCTTGTTGGGTGAAATGTCTCCTTATCACTACGGTTTGATGTTGCCTGTACCCCAGCAGGGATTGTTTGTGTTGTTGTCAAAGCAACCGCCCTTCAGTGAGATGCCGTTTGCCCAGGTCTTTCAACCTGTACTGAGCAATCTTTCCAAGGCTATCGGTCTGTGCCGGGGGAATGAATTGAATACCGAACGGTTGCAGCGTGAAGTCGAGTTGCACGCGGCCACCGAACGTGCCCTGCGACAAAGCGAACAGAATCTGCGTCTGGTATTCGAACATGTGCTTGACGGTATTGTGGTGTTTGAACGCGATGGACAGATCATCAGTGCCAATCCGGCATCGGAGTCTATGTTGGGATACTCAGCCGGCGAGATTGTCGGTACCAGTTTGCTGGATCGCATTCCACAGATAGGCAGGCATCTGTCGGAGGGTGTTTCCCATGGCGTAGCCAAGCAACTACGTATTGACGTGACGCGGTTGGATGGCAGCAGTTTTGTCGCCCGTATGGCCGTCAGCAGCCTGCGGACACTGGAGAGGACTTTGATGATTGCGGTAATCCAGGATGTTACCGAACAGAGTCGCTATGAAGAGGGGTTGCGGGTGGCGCGTGAACAGGCGGAAAAGGCCAATCGTGCCAAATCGGTTTTTTTGTCTTCCATGAGTCATGAATTGCGTACGCCATTAAATGCTATTTTAGGGTTTGCACAACTGACTGAAATGGAGGTATGCGAAAATACGACACATGGCGAGTATGCCCGGGAAATCCAGGGCGCGGGTAGTCATTTATTGAACTTAGTCAACGATGTCCTGGATTTGGCACGTATTGAGTCAGGCAAAATGCAGATGGCGATGGAGGCCGTCAGTGTAGGGGAGGTCTGTAATCAGTGTCTCTCCCTAGCCAGGCCTTTGGCTGATAGCCGTGGTATCAAGCTGGCTCTGGAAAACAGAACACCGAAAGATAGCAGCGTATTAGCCGACATCACCCGATTGAGTCAGGTTTTGATCAACCTGGTTTCCAATGCCATCAAATACAACAAGGAGCATGGCGAGGTCACCGTGGGTTGCGAGGTCTGCCCCAATGACAATATTCGTTTCTTTGTGCGCGATACCGGTTTGGGTATCCCCGCCGATAAACTTTCCCAGATATTCCAGCCTTTCAATCGCCTGGGAGCGGAGAGCAGCAACATCGAAGGTACCGGGATCGGACTGGTAATAACCAAGCAACTGGTGGAGATGATGAACGGCCGTCTTGAAATTGACAGCGAGCTAGGTCAGGGCAGTACGTTCAGTGTAGAATTTCTTGCCGGTGAGCAACAGGCGGCAGAATCTTTCGCTGACAGCAGGACTGAAAATCATATTTCCGATTTGTTGAGCCGTACCTATACCGTTGTCTGTGTGGAAGACAACCCGGCAAACATTCGTTTGCTGAAAAATCTCTTTAAACGCTATCCGACCATACAATTGCATACTGCCTCAGATGGTGTACAAGGGTTGCACCTGATCTTGCAGCAAAAGGTGGATGTCGTGGTTCTGGATATCAATCTGCCAGAGATCGATGGTTTTGAGGTGTTGAGACGCCTGCGTGCCAATCCCGCTACGGCCAACCTGCCGGTGATTGGTGTCAGCGCCAATGCCATGCCCGATGACCTGCGACGCGCACAGTCGGCCGGATTTACCGCCTACCTGACCAAACCCATCAAGGTTATGGATTTTGATGAGGTGTTGTTCAGTGCCCTGTCCCAGGCCATTGCCTAAACGTCCCTTTGCGCCGCTGATAGGTTTCCACGTCCACTTTCCTTCAATTTGCCAGCCATTAATTGTATGATTGCGCCTTTTCCAGGCGAAGGCAGGGTCGGTCCGTGTTAGAAATCAATCCTATAGAAAACCAGATCAAGGATATGGAGGGGCGTAACGAGTCCCTGAGGAGGTATCTTTGACTACGACGGTAAGAAAGAGCGCCTGACCGAGGTTGTCCGCGAACTGGAAGTACCGGACGTGTGGAATGACCCGGAGCGTGCCCAGGCCCTGGGCAAGGAGCGCGCGGCCCTGGCCCTGGTGGTGGAGACCAGCGACCGTCTGCTCAGCCGCCTGAAAGACGCCAAAGAATTACTGGCCATGGCAGTGGAGGAGTCCGATGAGGCTTCGGTTGCCGAGGTGGTCAAGGACCTGGATTCCCTGGAACAGGAACTGGCGGGACTGGAGTTCCGGCGCATGTTCTCTGGCCAGATGGACCCCAACAACGCCTATGTCGATATTCAATCCGGTTCCGGTGGTACCGAGGCCCAGGACTGGGCCAATATGCTGTTGCGCATGTATCTGCGCTGGTGCGAGGACAAGGGTTTTAAGGCAGAGCTGATCGAGGTCTCCGACGGCGAGGTGGCCGGTATCAAGAGTGCCACCATCTATGTGCAGGGTGATTACGCCTTCGGCTGGCTGCGTACCGAGACCGGTGTGCACCGTCTGGTGCGCAAGTCGCCCTTCGACTCGGGTAATCGCCGCCACACCTCGTTTGCCTCGGTGTTTGTATCACCTGAGGTGGATGACGATATCGATATCGAAATCAATCCGGCCGATCTGCGTATCGATACCTATCGCGCCTCGGGCGCCGGCGGTCAGCACGTCAACCGNNAAGGACCAGGCCATGAAGCAGCTAAAGGCCAAGCTTTATGAGATGGAAATGCAGAAGCGCAATGCGGAGAAGCAGGCGCTGGAGGAGACCAAGTCGGATATCGGTTGGGGCAGTCAGATTCGCTCCTATGTATTGGATCAGTCACGCATCAAGGATTTGCGTACCGGCGTGGAGGTGGGTAACACCCAGTCGGTGCTGGATGGTGATTTGGATCAGTTTATCGAGGCCAGTTTAAAGGCGGGTTTATAATCATGAGTGATAAGCAAGAGATGTCCGCGCAGGACGAAGTGGTAGACAGCAATGAATTGATCGCTCAGCGTCGCAGCAAATTGGCGGCGCTGCGCGAACAGCAGCCGGTGGCCTTCCCCAACGACTTCCGGCGCAATGTGCAGGCAGCGGAACTGCACGCCCGTTACCACGAATTCAGCGCCGAACAGCTGGATGAGCAGCCGGTGCGCGTCAGCCTGGCCGGTCGTATGATGACCCGGCGTATCATGGGCAAGGCGGCCTTTGCCCATGTGCAGGACATGTCCGGTCAGATCCAGCTCTATATCACGCGCGACTCCCTGCCCGAGTCGGTCTACAACGAACACTTCAAGCGCTGGGATATCGGTGACATCATCGGCGCCGAGGGCGTGATGTTCCGCACCAAGGCGGGTGAGTTGTCCATCAAGGTGGATGGCCTGCGTCTGCTGAGCAAGGCCCTGCGTCCGCTGCCGGAGAAGTTTCACGGTCTGGCCGATCAAGAGACCAAGTATCGTCAGCGCTATCTCGATCTGATCATGAATGACGTGGCGCGCGACACCTTCCGTAAGCGCTCGCAGATCATCGACTATGTACGCCGCTATCTGACCGATCACGGCTTCATGGAGGTGGAGACCCCCATGATGCAAGCCATCCCCGGCGGTGCCACCGCGCGTCCGTTCAAGACCCACCACAATGCCCTGGACATGGGGCTTTTCCTGCGCATTGCGCCGGAGCTGTACCTCAAGCGC
>DKAX01000080.1 GCA_002450975.1 Proteobacteria bacterium UBA6915 | reverse complement strand
CGTTGTCGATAACATAGTCACGACCCTTGGCAGCAATAAATGCCTTAACTTCAGACTGGTCAACAACCATGTCATCACGCCAGGTGCCGATAACAGCAAAGTCAGAGCGCTCAATAGCGTTTTGGCAGTCATTTGGACAACCTGAGACCTTGAACTTGAACTTGTAAGGCAGTGAAGGACGGTGCATATCGTCCAGGAAGTTGTTGACCAAAGAACGGTGGATGCGTTGCTCGTCGGCACAAGAGTGTTCGCAACGGGCTGCACCGACGCAGGACATACCGGTACGTACGGCAGGACCGGCACCACCCAGGTCAAAACCCATTTCGTTCAGTTCGTCGAAGGCGGGCTGTACGTTTTCAGTGGAGATACCCTGGAACATGATGTCACCGGACTGGCCGTGGAAGGCGATCAGACCGGAACCATATTTTTCCCAGACATCGCACATATCACGCAGGGTCTTGGTGTCGTAGTGCATGCCGGCGGGTGGCTGAATACGCAGGGTGTGGAATTCGGCAGACTTGGGATAGTCTTTGGCGACTTCGGAGAAACGGGGGATTACACCACCACCGTAACCGATAACACCAACGGTACCACCCTTCCAGTAACCTTTACGTGTTTTGTAGGAATGCTCCAGCTGACCCAACAGGTCGACCATCATGTCGTTATCTTTGGCCAGACGCTTCAGTCCGGTGACAAAGCTCGGCCACGGGCCGCTCTCAAGTTGATCAAGCATTGGAGTGTCGTGCATCTTCTTAGCCATAATGCGGTCTCCTTTGGCGTAGGATTGATTGGTAATTGCTCAAAAACCAGGGTTAGAAAATCTTTTGGTGTTTTTAAGGTATTTAAAACCTTACGATTTTTCAGTTACCTAGTAAAACACTCAACATATATTATCGTTCAATCGCGAAACTTGCCAAAGTTTATTATGAGTATTTGCTAATAGTGAATTGGCCAAAAGAGGGGGGGGAGGGATAGGCGTCTATCTCTTTGGGGATAGATGTCACTGGCTAACATAAGGGAATTAGCTATTTTGTATATTAGAATAAAGATGAATACTTAATTGCTTGCTGTAGTATTATCTTGCTTCGCACTTAATGGATGCTGAATCGATGGCCAATATTAGCCCCTTTGCGTTACATCACGATGACGCCTATCAGCGCTGGCGCGGGTCCAAGTTTAGCCAATATCCCTCGGTGGTAGAAGACCTGCGCATAGAGGTAGGTGATATGGCCGACCTGACTGAGGCAGAAAAGAACCAGATTCATCGGACGCTTTCTCTTACCAACATGGTGGTTTATGCCTCGCTCCGCCACCGCACCAGTCGCGATGCCGTGCAGGCCCTGGGTGAACAGTTTGGCTTGACCCACCTGGATCGCCATCTGTGTGTCGATGAGGACGGCATCTCGTCTTTGCAGGTGGTGGAGGGGGGCCGCCAGGCGGCGGACTATATTCCTTATACCAACAAACCGATCAATTGGCATACCGATGGCTATTACAACACGCCGGAGCACCTGATCCGCGGCATGGTCCTGCACTGTGTTTGTGATGCCGCCAGTGGCGGTGACAACGCTCTATTGGACCATGAGGTGGTCTATAGCCTGATGCGGGATGAAAACCGCGAATATATACAGGCGCTGATGCACCCACAGGCCATGACCATCCCTGCCAATGTGGTGGAAGGGCAGGAGATCCGCCCTGAACAGTCCGGGCCGGTGTTCTCCCTGGATGGGCGCGGTAATCTGCATATGCGCTATACGGCGCGCAAGCGCAGCATTGTCTGGCGCGATGATCCTGTAACCCAAGAGGCGGTAGCCTTTCTGGAGCAGCTGTTGGCCTCTGATTCTCCCTATATCTTCCGTTATCGTTTACAACCGGGTGAGGGATTGCTGTGCAACAATGTACTGCATAATCGCAGCGGATTTACCGATAATCCCGATATCGGTAAAAGTCGTCAGTTTTTTCGCGCCCGATATTATGATCGAATAGCGGCCACCGATTGGTCATCAAGTGAAAGGTAGTGACTATGTCCATGTTATATCTCAGCGAAATCATGATCACCAACCCGCAAATCGAATCTTTCGAGGAACTGGTCGAGGTGGTGCGTGAGCGAGCACGCAGCGGCCGCGAACGGTTTTTCCGGATGGATGTCAAACCCGACTATCGGGATACCCCGGAGAATTGGGAAGACCGGCTGGAGGCGGCGTTCTCATGAATGAATTTCAAGGCGAGACGGTCACGGTTATCGATAAGATCAACGTGCCCTATGGCAAAGAGATCGAATTACAGAATGTGACCTATGAAAACGGTTTCTCCATGTTGCGTCTGCGCATCAAAGAGGGCAAGCGCTATACCATGATCGATCTGGACCCACAGAGTGCTGCCCAGTTGGGGGGCGCCATCGCGGCCTGGGCCGCCGAAAATCAGGTATAGGTGAATCATGTACTGGCAGGAAGACGACGACCAAAATCAAACCGGCACCTCGGATAAGGTCCAGGAACTAGTCTTTGCCCTCAAGGGACAGGCGGTGCCTGTGGATCACGCACACGCCCTGGCCGACGCTATTACTCAAATCTTGCCGTGGATCAGCGAGGAGCGGCGCTTCGGTGTCTATTCACTCGCCGGTATGGAAGAGGGTAACGGTTGGGCACGAGGCGGTGGTGCCGACGAGATGATCTATCTCTCCCGTCGCAGCAAGTTGATTCTCCGTCTGCCTAATGAGCGTGCCGATGAAACCCTGGCTCTGTCTGGCCAAACCTTACAGGTCCATGGCCAGCCTCTCGTCATCGGCGAGGCACGCAGTCGATCGGTGAATATCGCGTCCACCCTATATGCGCGCTTCGTACACACCCTGGACCATGTCGAGGAAGAGGCCTTTTTGCACTATATCCAATCGGAATTGAAGGTATTGGGGGTGCGTGCCAAGAAAATGTTATGTGGCAAGGCCCGCCACATTCGCACTGACAATGGCGTGATTCACACCCGCAGCGTCATGCTGGATGGTATCTCCAGCGAGGACGCTATGCGACTGTTGGAATACGGCGTCGGCCCCGGTCGTCATCTGGGCTGCGGCCTGTTCGTAGGCCACAAATCCATCGATTAAACCAATCCCGGGTTGGCAGCCTAGTTCAACAGTTCTCGCAAGGCCTTGGCCGTCTCCGAGCGTTTGCCGGTATTGACCACCTGTTCCGGCGTGCCCTGGGCAACGATACGTCCGCCGTTTTCACCGCCCTCCGGTCCCATGTCGATGATCCAGTCGNNCCGACGGTGGGTTCGTCCAGCACGTACAACACCTGTTGCTGTTTACCGCGTCGGCCGCGGCTGTCTTCCAGTACCGGTTTTGCCTTGGCCAGTTCGGTGACGAGTTTGATGCGTTGCGCTTCGCCACCGCTCAAGGTGGGGCTGGGTTGCCCCAGGGTGAGATAGCCCAGGCCGACGTCGTGTAACAGCTGTAACGCGTGGCGAATCTCGTTGTGGGCGCTGAAAAACTCCATGGCCTCATCCACATCCATGGCCAACACCTGGGCGATGTTTTTACCTTTATAGGTAACGGCGCAGGTTTCGCTGTTGAAGCGCGCGCCGTGGCACACCTCACAGGTGACGGCGACATCGGGCAGGAAGCTCATCTCGATCTTCTTTACCCCTTGTCCTTCGCAGGCCTCACAGCGGCCGCCTTTGACATTGAAGGAGAAGCGACTGGCAGTATAGCCGCGCAGGCGCGCCTCGGTGGTGTCGGCGAAACGCTTGCGGATGGTGTCCCAAAAACCGATATAGGTGGCGGGGCAGGAGCGCGGTGTCTTGCCGATGGGGGTTTGATCCACCTCCAGCACGCGCGTTATCTCCTGATAACCATCAATGGACTTGCAACCCAGTAGACCCTTTTTAGTTTTCTCTTTGTTCACCAGGGCATGAACGTTCTCGCGCAACACCTCGCGCACCAGCGTGCTTTTGCCCGAGCCGGATATGCCGCTGACCACAACCAGGCGTTGCAGCGGGATGGCCGCATTGAGGTTTTTCAGGTTGTGCAGCTGGGCGCCGTGTATGGCCACCGCCGGCGAACGCTGCTTGCCGCTCAATTGTACCGGCCTGCGCGCAAACATGGGGTGTTGTAATGGTTTGGCCAGCATGCGTCCGGTCAGTGAACGAGGGTTTTTCATTATCTCTTTCACAGAGCCTTGTGCTACTACCTCACCGCCACGTATGCCGGCGCCGGGACCGATGTCGATCACGTGTTCGGCGCGGCGTATGGTCTCCTCGTCGTGTTCCACCACCACGATAGTGTTGCCCTTGCCTTCCAGCTTGCCCAGGGTGTCGAGTAGCATCTTATTGTCACGTGCATGGAGGCCGATGGTGGGTTCGTCGAGGATGTAGCAGACACCGCGCAGGTTGGAGCCCAGTTGTGCCGCCAGGCGTATGCGTTGCGCCTCGCCGCCGCTGAGGGTGGGGGCGGAGCGGTCCAGCGATAAATAGTTCAGGCCGACTTCATTTAGAAAAGACAAACGTGAACGGATCTCCGGCAGGATGTCGCGCGCCACTTGTTCGTCGCGGCCGCGCAGTTTTAATTTGTTAAAAAATGCGCCGGCCGCCGCCACCGGCAGGGCGGTGAGTTGTGAAATGTTTTTATCGTGAAAACGTACCGCCAGAGCCTCGGGGCGCAGGCGTTGTCCGTTGCAGTGCTGACAAGGCTTGTTCTCGCCCTCGTACCAATCATTCCACCAGATCTCCTCGCCGGTCTGTTCGCTGTCGAATCCGGAAATCGCCATGCCGGTACCAAAACAGTGTTCGCACCAGCCGTGTTTGGAGTTATAGGAGAATAAACGCGGGTCCAGCGGCTCGAAGCTCTTGCCGCAACTGGGACAGGCGTGTTCGGTGGAGAGTATAGTGTCCTTGTTTTTGCCTTTGGCCGATTGTACGGAAAGCTGCACCACACCCTTGCCGAAGTCTACGGCGTGTTGCAGTAGTTCGCGCAGGCGGTTTTCATTTTTTGCGGTCACCTGCAGTTCACCGATGGGTAGTTCGATGTTATGTTCCTTGAAGCGATCCAGGCGTGGCCAGGCATCAGTAGGCAGAAACTCGCCATCCACACGCAGATAGCCAAAGCCCTTGTTGTTGGCCCACTTGGCCAGGTCGGTGTAATAACCCTTGCGCGCCACCACCAGCGGCGCCAGCAGGGCGACGCGCTGATTGCGATAGTCGCGTACTATGAGCGCGACGATGGCGTCTATCGTCTGTGCCTCGATGGGGATGTCACACTCGGGGCAGTATTGCGTGCCTAACTTAACAAACAACAGGCGCAGGAAGTGGTAGATCTCGGTCAATGTGGCTACGGTACTCTTGCGCCCGCCGCGTGAGATGCGCTGTTCGATCGCTACTGTGGGCGGGATGCCGAAGATGGCGTCCACATCGGGGCGTGAAGTGGGTTGCACGAATTGACGTGCGTAGGCGTTGAGGGATTCCAGGTAACGACGTTGTCCTTCATTGAACAAAATATCAAAGGCGATGGTGCTCTTGCCGGAACCGGAGACACCGGTGATAACGGTAAATTTATTGCGCGGTATCTCGACGTCAACACTCTTCAAGTTATGTTCACGCGCGTTGTGGATGCGGATCAGTGAGGTGTCGGCACGAATGCCTGTGTCTTTAGAGGCTGTATACACCGTGCCTGACTGGTGGTGCGCACGCAGTGCCTTGCCGGTATGGCTCTGTTTGCAGTCCATGAGGGTTTGTACATTACCGCTGCACAATACCTCGCCGCCGGCATCGCCGCCCTCCGGTCCCAGGTCGATCAGCCAATCGGCATTGGCGATGACATCCAGGTTGTGCTCGAT
>DKAX01000244.1 GCA_002450975.1 Proteobacteria bacterium UBA6915 | reverse complement strand
ACAGCATGACACCACATATCAGCTACGTGAGTCACACGAATCTAAAACAGGACCAGGTAACAAGTGAAGCGGCAGCCATCCTAAACCATTTGGTAAATGCGGAACCCACTTTGGCAAAAGAGTTCGACAAGGTGCTGTTTGTGGCATATGCGCAGTTACCGTTAGACAAAACCAGCAACATTAGACATATCGAAGTTCCACTAAATACAGCATCCAAATAGGCGAACTGTAACGAGCACGACAAAGAGGCATTGACCTGCGGCCTATGACACTACACGTTTTCGGTAAGATAGCTGAGGTTACACGTCGCGATAATCGATCGATTGTCTACTATCTTGGCAATGAAGGAAAGATACGTACAGCCGACGATATCCATATCCCTGCCCACGTTGCAGAAGACGAACTGGCTGACTATATCGCCGACTTATGCCACGAATGGGCCACGCCCAGGTACAATTGCGTTACTATCTTCAAATAACCTATCATAGCTGCCGATTTGCAATGATCAATTCCGCGCACAACCTAAAAGGCCCGATCAACAAAAATGAAACAGACTGCGCCTCAAATCGATAACAAAACCGTCGCAGAAGTCTTTGCACAATACCCTATCCCCGTCCGGGAAAAACTGCTGTACCTACGTCAACTGATCCTGGAAACCGCAGCACATACCGAAGGCGTAAGCGCAGTTGAGGAGACCCTAAAGTGGGGTGAACCCAGTTATGTCGCCCGAAGCGGCAGCACAGTGCGTATCGACTGGAAAAAGGTAAATCCGCAAAAATATGCCATGTATTTTCATTGCCAGACCAAGTTGATCGATACATTCAGGGAACTTTACAGTGACAAATTCGAATTTGACGGTAATCGGGCCATTTTATTCGGGATCGATGATGATGTACCGATTGAGGCACTGAAACACTGCATCGCGTTATCGCTTACTTACCATCGCCGTAAACACTTGCCGTTGCTGGGCGCCTGAGCCGGAAGCGATAAAGCCGACTACGAGTCATTGTCGCAACTAGGATTCCATTTTTTCCTCAATGACGTTCGAACTCTTAGCGTCAGCCGGCTGTTTGCACACAGGAAACTCGACATAAAAGGTTGCCCCACGATCCGGTTGCGACACAAAGCCGATGGTTCCTCCCATCAGGTCGACGAAGGATTTGCTGATATAGAGCCCGAGCCCTGTTCCCCCGGCACGGCGTGAACTGGACAGGTCCGCCTGGGAAAAGGCCTTGAACAGGTGGGGGCGAAACTCATTAGCAATGCCCTTGCCCTGATCGACCACGCTGATGCGCACCTTGTCTTCCACTTGCCCCACAGTGATCAGTACGCGGCCGCCACCGGGAGAAAACTTGATGGCATTGGAGAGAAGGTTGGTCAACACCTGTTGAAAACGTTTGGCATCAACACGGATTTGAGCCGAATCCAGGCGTTGACTGACTGTAAGTTTCACGTCATACAAATGGGCATAAGAGGCGTTCATCTCGATGACCTGATCAACTAAAGGCATCACCGGGTAAATGTCCGGGTCGAATTCCATTTTGCCGGCGGCGATTTTGTTGATATCCAACAAATCGTTAATCATCTCAGCCAAGCGCCTGCTGTTTTTATCGGCCATAGTGAGCAGTTCCAGGGTCTTACCCTGCTTGGCGCCATCCACCCCGGCCAACAATAAACCGACCGAGCCACTGATGGCCGTCAGTGGCGTACGCAACTCATGGCTGACCATGGAAAAAAAATCGTCCTTGGCGCGCTGCGCCGCCTCACGCTGCTCGATCTCCACCCGCAACAAACGGTTGGTATCGGCTTGCACACGGCTTTGTGACTGCAACATTTGTTGATAAAACAAGATCACGCTGGCTACCGTCGCCAAAACAAAACCTACCAGCAAAACAAACAGTGGCAATACAGACACCTTCTCGGCCAGATATCTTGCCGTGGGCGAGGCGATAAAATACCAAACGTTGTTCGGACTCAATTCAACCTCGGCACGACCGACGTAACCGCTGCCCAAATCGTTGCTGGGGTCGTTGTCCTGGTAGATCAATTCGCCACCTTCCGTGATGCGCAGGTCAAAATCATCGAAAAAAGCCTCATCGATGGTCTTTTCAACGAGATGAGCAATGATAAACACGCCAATCAGGGTTTCGCGATTGCGCAACGGGGTAAAGACCAGGATACCCTTGCCGCCCTGCACCAGTTCGACGTTACGGCTAACGGTCTGGGTATTCTGCACCAGGGCACGTTGCAAGGCATTGCGCCGCCGCGATTCGAAAGACAAATCCAGACCAATCACAGCTTCATTACCTTGCAGGGGCTCCACACGAACTACCCGCAAACCCTCGTTCACCCATTCGATGGCATTAAAACCGGGAAAGTCACGTAAATAACTCTTGGCGTCTTGCGGCCAATACTCCATGTTCATTTGCTCGTTAACACGCCAGCGCTCCGCCATACGTTTCAGGGCACTACTACGCTCAACAAATCCGGTATGCAGGAGCTGGCCGATTTGCGCAGTACGCAATTGCACACCCGCTTCCAAATTGTGGTGTTCGCGCCGCTCCAGGGCGAACCACAGTATCAGCGAAATCGAGGCGATCACCAACCAGGAAAGAAACATCGGCCGATAGCGCAGCTTGGGAAACATCCCCTGCATACGCTGCAATACCACCACCGCCAGCAGAGCACTGATTAACATAAAACCCAGCGAGGTATGCAATGCCATCAGGGTATAGTGACCCCAGGCATAGTTACCTACACCGTGTATGAAATAGGAGAGAAAGGCCGCCACGGCAACCACACCAATCACGGTAGCCAGCAGATCGACCACGATAAAATCCCAAAACCGTCGGGCAGGAGACAAGGCCAGATAGACCAGGGTGATGGAGGTCAACAAAAATGCGAAGGCGGTATTGGGTGCCATGCGTCCCGGATGGGTAGTCTTGACCGTCAGGTAGGCTGACATAAACAACTGATCCATACCCAAATCCATTTTCATCAGGTATTCGACCAGTGTTAGTGACACCAGAAACGCCAACAGACCCGCCGCCAGCAAGGCCAGGCGGTCACGACGAAACAAACAGGCCAGCGTCGCCAAGGAGGTCAACACAAATCCCAAGGCCGTGTTGAACTGCATGGGTACCCAGGAGGGATTGAGTTGTATCAATGCTGGATTATGCAGAATCCAGCCGGCAATGACCGTCAGCCCCAACAGGCCGATTGCCAGTGATATAACAAATAAGAGGTGAAAGCTCTTGTACCGGATTAGTCCGGCCAAAAGACTCCCCCAAGTTGCATAGGCCTTGTCAGGTGACAATGGTCTTCCCCCCTAGCGGTTGCCATATCCCTCGCTAATACTAGCCAGATCGCGACCGTGGGAAAACAGCTCTACTGCGCATTCACAAAAAAAAGCCGCGATCAACGCGGCTTTTGGGGGCTTTCACTCGCCCTGAGGCTGGAACCAGGCGAGCTTTTCGTGCAGTTTGACCACCTCACCGACGATGATCAGGGTCGGCGGCTTGATCTCCTGCTTCTCCACCACCTCGTGCATGGTGGCCAGTTCGCCGATGTAGATCTTCTGATTCTGGGTGGTGCCTTGTTGCACCAGGGCCACCGGCGTATTGGCCGGTTTGCCACGGCGGATCAGCTCGCCACACAGATTCTTACAGCCGCTCAGCCCCATATAGAAGACGATGGTCTGGTTGGGCTGGAGCAAGGCGTCCCAATTGAGATCGAAGGTATTGTCCTTGAGATGACCGGTAGCGAACACCACCGACTGGGCATAGTCGCGATGGGTCAGCGGGATACCGGAATAGGCCGCGCAACCGGCGGCGGCGGTAATACCCGGCACCACCTGGAAGGTAATACCCTCGTCGGCCAGGGTGTCGATCTCCTCGCCGCCACGACCGAAGATGAACGGGTCGCCACCCTTGAGGCGCACCACGCGCTTACCCTCTTTGGCCAGGCGCACCAGCAGCTGGTTGATGTCCTCTTGAGGGACGATGTGGTAGTTCTTCTCCTTGCCCACGTAGATACGCTGGGCATCGCGGCGCGCCAGCTCCAGGATAGGCTCGGAGACCAGACGGTCGTAAACGAGCACATCGGCCTGTTGCAACAGGCGCAGGGCGCGGAAGGTCAGCAGATCGGGGTCACCGGGACCGGCACCCACCAGGTAGACCTCGCCACGGGCGGGCATATCGGCGCCGCCGCTGCTGATGGCCTTTTCCAAATCGGCGCGGGCACTCTCATCCTGACCGGCAAACACCTTCTCGGCAATGGGGCCGTCGATGACGGTCTCCCAGAAACGGCGGCGCTCATCGACGCTGCCAAAGCGCGCCTGCACCTTCTCGCGGAAGCTGTCCACCAGCTTGGCTAATCTTCCATAAGAGGCGGGAATCAGAGTCTCCAGACGGGCGCGCAGCATGCGTGCCAGCACCGGTGAGGCACCACCGGTAGAGACGGCGATCTGCACCGGCGAGCGGTCGACGATGGAGGGCATGATGAAACTGCATAAATCAGGTCGGTCGACCACGTTGACCGGAATGCCGCGGGCCTTGGCCAGCTCGGATACGCGCACATTGACCGCTTCGATGTCGGTGGCGGCGATGATCAGATCCACCTGACCGATATCCGATTCCGCAAATTCGCCGGCGCGGTAGTCGATGCGACCCTCCTGGCGATAGTCATCCAGGGTGCCGCTCAGCTGGGGGGAAACCACTTTCACGCGGGCGCCGGCCTGCATCAGCAGGGCCGCCTTGCGTGCCGCCACTTCACCACCGCCCACCACCAGACAGGGGCGCTGATTGAGATTGAGAAAAATCGGTAAATAGTCCATGGGTCTAACCTGCTTGTCTGTTGAATGACCGGGAACGGAAAACGGGCGCATTATAGCCTCTCTGCGCACAGCCCACACGTATTATTGGGCTTTTCCCGCCCCCTGTCAGGGTTTTGCCCGGTGATTTTCCACCCCGCCGATGACGGTGCTATCATGGCCGTTCGAATTTTGAGGTGGGAAGGTCTATGTCTGACAGCACGAATAACGCGCCCCATAGCCGGGGATTTCTCCTGTTTCTGTTACTTACTGCCGTGGTCTGCGGTGCCCTGGTCATGGTCATCGAGGTGCTGGGCTCGCGGGTGGTCGGCCCCTTCTTCGGCGTCAGCCTGTTCGTCTGGACCTCGCTGATCACCGTCACCCTGGTGGCCCTGGCCGCCGGTTATGGCGTGGGCGGCTGGCTGGCCGACCGCCACGACAGCCCGGCGGTACTCTACGGCGCCATCCTGGCCAGCGGCGTGCTGACCCTGCTGGTGCCGCTGCTAAAGGGACCGATACTCACCCTGAGCATGCCCCTGGGTCTGCGCATCGGCGCCTTCACCAGCACCTTGCTGCTATTTGGCCCGGCCCTGTTCCTGCTCGGCTGTGTCTCGCCCTATCTGGTCAAGATCGCCACCCGCGAGATGAGCAGNNCGCAAACCTTGGTCGGCGCTGGCGCTGATCCCGGTGTTTTTCATAGCCTCCCCACAAGGTGAAAAGATCAGCTACCGCCCGGATGGCACCAAGGTAACGGTAATCCATGAGCGCGAGACCTTCTACGGCACCATCAAGGTGGTCGACTACGAGTATCAACAGAATCACTTCCGCGATCTGGTCATCGACGGCCTGGTGCAAGGCGGCATAGACGTCAACCGCCAACAGTCCATCAACCGCTTCAGCTATCTGTTAGAGGCGCTCACCACCTTGCACTACCCCGAAGGGCGTAACGCCCTGGTAATCGGTAACGGCGCCGGCCTCATCCCCACTTGGTTGAGCAAGCGCGGTATCCACACCGATGTGGTCGACATCGACCCCGATGTATTCGCCGTCGCACAGGAGTACTTCAATGAGCAGGCCAGTGGCGAACTCCATGTGGCCGACGCCCGCTATTACCTCAGCCAAACAGACCAACGCTACGACTACATGATGCTGGATGTCTTCAACGGCGACCTCACCCCCAGCCACATCATGACCCTGCAAACCTTCGAACTGATCAAACAGCGCCTGACACCGCAAGGGGTGTTGGGCATAAACCTGATCGCCAGCATCGGTGAGCAAAGTTTCATCACCGCGTCGGTCATCAAGACCCTGTCACAGGTCTTCGACAACATCGTCGCCTACCCCGGCTTCAAACCCCAATCCGGCCAACAACTGGGCAACCTGGAAGTCATCGCCTACAACGGCCCATCGCGCACCATCGACATCAGCCAAATAGAATCCATGGAGATCCACCCCTGGATTAGACACGACTTCGCCGACTACCTGCACACACCGTTTCAATTTCCCGAAAACAGCCAGGCCCTGGTATTGACCGACGAATACAGCCCGGTGGAGTTTTTTGATGCGCCGCTACGGGAAGAGGTCAGACGCACGATTGTTGCCAATACCAATTGGCAGGTGTTGGTGGATTAATTCTTTGCGAGATAACAGGCCTGTATCTCCGTCGCATTCACCGGCTTGGAAAAATAGTAACCCTGGAATCTTCCACAGCCTTGGTTGATCAGGTACTCAAGCTGCTGCTGGTTTTCTATCCCTTCGGCCACGATATCCAGCTGGAGTTTTTTACCCAAGGATATCACCGTGTCGACAATGACATCATTGACCACGCTTTGTCCGATCTGCGAGACAAATGCGCGGTCAATTTTCAACTCGGTAATAGGCAGCCTTTGCAGATACTTCAGTGAGGAGTAGCCAGTACCAAAGTCATCCAGGGAGAACCGCACACCGAGTTCAATGAGCATATTCATCTTGACTATGACTTCGTCAATATTGTCCAGCACTACATTTTCGGTCAGCTCAAAGATGATGGTACCGGTAGGGATGGTGTAGCGCCGCAGCATACTCTTGACATCGGCGATAAAACACTCCTTGCGGAAGGTTCTGGGGCTGACGTTGATCGCTATGCTGACCTGATGCCCCCACTGGTTGGATTGTTCACAGACGATATCCAGGCTGCGCAGCCACAGCTCATAGATCAAATCGGATTGTTCGGCAATATCGATAAACTCCGCCGGCATCACCACCCCGTGGCCAGGACGATTCCAGCGCGCCAGTGCCTCCACTGAAACAAGCTTGCCATCATTGTCCACCTTGGGCTGGTAGACAAGATAAAACTCGTTTCCGCCTAGCGCCGCCTTAATGCCGTTCTCCTTTAGTATGCGATCGTTAATCGCTAGTTGCATTTCCGCCTGAAAAAATCGCACGCAGTTCTTGCCGGCCTTTTTGGCCTCATACATGGCCTGGTCGGCCTGTCTGATGAGTTCCTCCGAATCCAAGGTGGCCACCGGAAACAAGGTGATTCCAATGCTGGTGGAAATTTTCACTGTACGTCCCTGCAGATAATAGGGTGCGCCGACATCGGCGGCGATCTTTTCCGCTACTTTTTCTGCATTCAGTACTGCATCATTCACGCTCTTACCGACATCCGGGAACAGGATGACAAATTCATCCCCCCCCATGCGGGCCAGGGTGTCAACGTCGCGGATCAGTTTTTTAATACGTTGCGCCACCTCCTGCAGCAGCAAATCGCCCACCAAGTGACCCAAGCTGTCGTTAACCGCCTTAAAACGATCCAGATCGAGGAAAAACACCGCAAACATCCCGGGGTGACGCCGACAATATTTGACGGCTGAATTCAATCGGTCCATGCACAGACGGCGATTGGCCAGGCCGGTGATATCGTCGAAGTAGGCCAGGCGACTGATGTCGTTTTCACGGGATTTTAATACCGTAATATCATTGATGCAGACCAACAGTCCCGCCTCTTCAATGCCGTATGTCGCCTGCATGAAACTCGGCTGCACTTTACGCGCCCTCAAAGAAACGAACACGGGCTCGGCGTTTCTTGACATGAGCTCCAACTCCAAGACCTTGTCGCTAGGGTCATGAAAAAACCCCCGGTACTTCAGGCGGAATTGCCCCTGGTATTGCGGCAATATCCAGGTTGTAAATTTACGATTGATGACATTCCTGGCACTCAAATTCAGTTTATGAGTAAAGAGCTCATTGGCCTCAAGTACCACGCCATCCTTGTCCAGCGTGACATAACCATGTGGTGCGTGGTGATACAAGAGATTGAAGTGCTCGTTAAGACTATCCAGTTTTCGATTGGCCAGCGCCAGTTCCTGCTGGGTCTTTTTCAGCTCATCTCCTTGAACAACCAGTGCGGCCTGGTAAGTCTCCAGATCTATCGCCACGGAATCCGACATCGTCTTTTCTATTATATTGTCCTGAACTCGCACTGCGTGAGTTTTCTTCATACCTACGCCCTTCCTTGACCCCACGTGCGCCCAAACCGCCGGCTTCCGCCTGTCATTGGAATTTGCGGAACCGATGAGTAATCAGCGTGTTTTTAATAGACTATGTAATTTGATATCGGATACAAACTTCCGCTTTGGTAGTTACAGATCGCAAAGTTTTGGTATTCCAAGAGGGGATTTGTCAATAATTGTTACAAAGAAATTCATGGTTGGACTTTCATACTACTAATAGTATTGATAGAAACAACAATCACACTGTGAGGGCGGGATGAGTACAGAACTAGAACCACCAACGCATTATGTCGCCGTCGGCGCCTCCGCCGGCGGATTAGAAGCCATAGAATCCCTGTTCAAGGAGATGCCCGATGACGGCGGCTTAGCCTTCATCATCATTCAACACCTCTCGCCCGATTACAAAAGCCTGATGCCGGAGCTATTGTCCAAGCGCACCAGCATGGATGTATTTGCCGCCACCGATGGACAAGACGTCAAATCCAACAGCATTTATCTTATTCCCCCCAAGAAAAACATGCGCATCATCAAGGGCAAGCTCCTGCTCAGCGACCAGGATCGCAGTGGTGGTTTGAATCTGCCCATCGATATCTTTTTTCGCTCTCTGGCCGAAGACCAGGGCAGCAAGGCTATCGGCATCGTACTCAGCGGCACAGGCTCCGACGGTACCCGCGGCAGCCGCGCCCTCAAGGAACACGGCGGTATGGTCATGGCACAGAGTGAGAGCACCGCCCGCTTCGACGGCATGCCCAAGAGCGTCATCGGTCATGGCTTGGCGGACTTTGTACTCTCGCCGGAGGAGATGCCCAAACAGCTGCGCGCCTATGTCGAGCACCCCTTCGCCTCGCGTCTGACACAGATAGATACTGTGATATCCGATGATACCGGCATGGCGCGGATATTTTCCCTGCTGCGGGATAAAATGAATATCGATTTCACCTACTACAAACCCTCGACCATCACCCGCCGTATCGAACGGCGCATGAGCATCACCCATCACCACGAATTGAATAACTACGTCAAATATCTTGAATCCCACACACAGGAACTGACCAGCCTGAGCCGCGAGATGCTGATCGGCGTGACCAGTTTCTTCCGCGACCCGGAGGCATTTTCCCTGTTGACAGACGAAGTCATCCCGAAATTGTTGAGCGAGATCAAAGATTCGGACATACGCGTGTGGGTCGCTGGCTGCTCCACCGGTGAAGAGGCTTACAGCCTTGCCATCATGCTCAAGGAGGCGATGGAAAAAATAGGCCGGCAATTCGATGTCAAGATATTCGCCACTGATGTGGATAAAAACGCCATTGAAGTGGCCAGTGAAGGCATCTACCCCACCGGCATCGTCGGTGACATTCCCAAAGAGTATCTGGCAAAATATTTCACCCAGCGTGACGACCACTTTCAGGTGTTGCGCGTGATCCGCGAAATGGTGGTGTTTGCCCAGCACAACCTGGTCAAAGACCCGCCCTTTACCAATATCGACATCGTCACCTGCCGCAATCTGCTGATCTACCTGCAACCGATATTACAGAAAAAGGTCCTGGAGTTTTTCAACTTCTCCCTGAAGCAAAACGGTATATTGTTTCTCGGCATGAGTGAAACCACCGGTGACATGTCCGATTATTTCGACGTCATCCACCACAAGCTGAAGATCTACCAGAGCAAAGGACGCTACAAAATCAGCAGCATCACCAACGACCCGGATTATCTCAACCGCACGCGGATGTTGCGCTCACGTTTGTCCGGCAATAGTACCTCACCACGCTACTACAGCAGTGACGAGCAGGTATTGGAGCGTTTCCTGCAATCCTTCTCCGACGATTTCGTACAACTGGCCTTTGTTATGAACGCCAACGCTGACCTGGTCCATTTTGTCGGCAACGGCGAGGGATTTATGCAAATTGCGCCAGGCATGGCGACCATGAACGCAGGCAAACTGATTCGCAAGGAGCTCAGCATTCCACTCTCTACCGGCCTGCAAAAGGTATTGAAAACCAATGAGGCATTGGTGTTCTCTCAGATACGCTTGGATGTAAAGCAGCGCTCCATGGTGGTGCAGATGCGCATCAAGCCACTGATCACGCAGAAGGGGCAAGAGCCGTTGGTCAGCGTGTTTATATCCGAAATGAAACCCAACACAGGTACCATTAGCGCCTCCGAGCTCGTCAGCTTTGACGT
The DNA here is from genome assembly GCA_002450975.1 of Proteobacteria bacterium UBA6915. Taxonomy (GTDB): domain Bacteria; phylum Pseudomonadota; class Gammaproteobacteria; order UBA6915; family UBA6915; genus UBA6915. Next base: position 6,148 of record DKAX01000244.1, on the reverse strand, counting down.
CAACAAAGAGGCGGAGCAGCGCATAGCCGACCTTGAGCAGGAGTTGCAATTCACCCGCGAAAATCTCCAGGCCACGGTCGAGGAGTTGGAGACCTCCAACGAAGAACTACAGTCCACCAACGAAGAGCTGTTGTCCAGCAATGAAGAGTTGCAGTCCACCAACGAAGAGCTGCAATCGGTCAATGAAGAGCTGTACACAGTCAACGCCGAACACCAGGCCAGGATTATTGAGCTGACCGATCTGACTAACGATCTCGACAACCTCATCGACAGCACAGAAATCGGCACCGTCTTCCTGGATAAAAGCCTGATGATTCGCCGTTTCTCAAAGCGCTCGGCTCAGGTCTTCAAGATCATTGAAAACGATATTGGGCGCAGCATTACCGACATCACCAACAAGCTGGGCAATCTCGATCTGGAGAAGATTCTGACCAACGTGCTCAAATCCCACGAAGTGAAAGAGATGGAACTACGCGTCGACAATGATTACCTGCTGATGCGCATCCTCCCCTATCGGGTCTCCGCGAATGTCTATGAAGGCCTGGTGATCACCCTCATCGATGTCACCGCCATTCGCAGCGCGCTGGAAAAAACTCGCAAGGAGCTGGTCAAAACCGAGCAAGCCCTGGATGTGATTGCTGGGCGCACACAACGCTCCACCGATCTTGCACGCATAGGCACCTGGGAATGGGATCTGCGCACCGGCAAGGCCTATTGGTCCGATGTCATGTACGAACTCTTTGGCACGGACACCATCAAGGATGACCGTAGAGGATATCCTGCCCTATATACACAAGGACGATCGTGAAAAAATGCAAAAGGCCATTAACGTTGCCATGACAAACGGCACCGAATACAGGACCAGTTACCGTGTGGTAAAACCCGATGGCAGCATCACCTTTCTCTATGCCACCGGTAATTTCGAGATGGATGGCAATGACAATCCCGTTGTCATGTTCGGCACCATACAGGACATGTCCAGCATGTTTCATGAATTCAGCCAGATAGATAAGGAAACGCTCGCGTTAAATACCAAACGGGCGTGACGACACCGGCGTGTCGGTGATGGAATGAGATAGATCTTCTAGCGAATCCCGTTGGCCGGAGTAAGCGTTCTTCGCGTCTGCGGCATCCGCAGCGCCTGAGACGCATTGCTAACAGAGCACATCATACTCCAGCCTACTGGATTGTGCGTTTTCTAGTAACGTGGGAAAGCGATTTGGCGGAAAAAACTAGTTAGCCCTTACCTTCAACAACGACTCCTGAATGGCGTTCTCCAGATAGTAGCCATAGAAGTCGACGGTGTTGATGCCGATCAGGCGCGGGCCTAAGGGCTGGCCATCATGACCGACGAAGACCACGGTGGGGGTGACCTTGACCTTGTGGTTGCGGCGGAAGGTGTCGACGGAGATGCGCTTGCCGTTGAAGTCGGTGAAGTCGACCGGGGAGTCGATCATGACGCGACGGATGATGACGCGGTCATCATAGGCGGCGTTGATCATCAGCGGCTTGAGGAACTCCTCCTCCAGCAGGTGGCAGTAGTCGCAATCCTCGGCGGAGAAGACCAGCAGGATGGGCAGGCGTTGCTGGTGGGATTGCTGGCCCAGGGAGGTGAAATCCTCGACGGCGGGGACCTCGGCCACGGGGTAACTCATGGCAGCACCGGCCGTCAGGGGCACGGCAGATGAGGTCAGACAAAAGCCCGCCAGAAAAACCAATCCTTTTAATTTCATACAGATACCGCCCATCTGATCAAAAAACGTACAAAGTATACCTTAGTCCGGGAAATGCTGCCAAAGTTGCCGGTTATCCCAGCATATTTTTCAACGCATCCAGATGGGCCTGTCCGCGCTCCTTGCGCTGCTCGGGGGTGGAGGTCTGGTTATGGCCCTGCCACTCCAGATCCTCCTCGGGCAGTTCATCCAGGAAGCGACTGGCCTCGCACTCCATGGCCTCGCCGCCGCGCTGGCGCTTGGCCGCCAGGGAGAAGGTCAGATTGCGCTGGGCGCGGGTGATACCCACGTAGGCCAGGCGGCGCTCCTCCTCCACATTGCCCTCTTCCAGGCTGACACGGTGGGGCAGGATCTCCTCCTCCATGCCGATAATGTAAACATTCGGAAACTCCAGCCCCTTGGCGGCGTGCAAGGTCATCATGTGCACGGCGTCGAGGATGTTCTCCTCCGCCTGACGCTCGAGGATGTCCATCAAGGTGATGCGCGCGACGATATCGGCCAGTTTGACCTCTTTGAGCTCGTCGTTTTGTTCGGACTTGTCCACCACCCGGCCTATCCAGCTGACCAGATCCTCGACATTTTCCAGGCGGCGCTCCGCGGTCTTAGGGTCGCGGCTGGTCTCTTCCAGCCACATCGGGTAGTCGATGGCCTTGATCAGGTCCTTAACAACCTCCACCGGGTCGCCGTCACGGGCCTGTTCACCCATGCGCACCAGCCACTCGCCGAATTGATTGAGTTTCTCCACGGCGCGTTCGTTGATGTACTGACTCAACCCCATCTCGAAGCAGGCGCTGAACAGGCTGACGCCGCGCTTGCCGGCGTAGCTGGAGAGCCCTTCCAAGGTAGTGGGGCCTATCTCGCGCCGCGGGGTGTTGACCACGCGCAGGAAGGCGCTGTCGTCATCGGGGTTATTGAGCAGGCGCAGGTAGGCCATAATATCCTTGACCTCGCTATGGGCGAAGAAGGAGGTGCCGCCGCTCATGAAATAGGGGATGTTGTTCTCGCGCAGTTTCTTCTCGAACAGACGCGACTGGTGGTTGCTGCGATAGAGTATGGCATAGTCGCGAAACTCGGTGCGATGGCGGAACTTATGGTGCAACAGATCGGCAACGATCTGCTCCGCCTCGTGCTCCTCGTTGCGGGTGGAGATAACGCGGATGGGATCGCCAAAGCCCATCTCACTCCACAGGCGTTTTTCGAATTCGTGCGGGTTGTTGGCGATCAAGGTGTTGGCCACCTTGAGGATGCGCCCCATAGAGCGGTAGTTCTGCTCCAGCTTGATCACCTTCAGGCGCGGGAAGTCGTTCTTCAGCAGGGAGAGGTTCTCCGGCTGGGCGCCGCGCCAGGCATAAATCGATTGGTCGTCATCGCCCACCACGGTCAGGGCGCCACGCAGGCCGACCAGCAGCTGCACCAGCTTGTACTGACAACTGTTGGTGTCCTGATACTCGTCCACCAGCAGGTAACGGATGCGGTTCTGCCACTGTTCCAGCACCTCCGGTTGGCGCATGAACAAGGACGCCGGTAACAGGATCAGGTCGTCGAAGTCGACGGCGTTATAGGCGCGCAGGTGGCGGTCGTAATCGGCATAGATACGGGCGGCGGCGATGGTGGCCGGGTCCTCGCCCAGCTCCATGCGCCCCACCTCTTCTGCCGAGAGTAATTGGTTCTTCCAGCGCGAAATCTGCGCCTGCACCCGCTCCACCTGGTCGTCGCCGCCATACTGGCGCTTCATCAGCTCCTTGAGCAAGGCCATGGCGTCACCGGCGTCATAGATAGAGAAGGCGGGCTTCAGCCCCAGGTGGCTGACCTCGCGGCGGATGATATCCAGCCCCAGGGTATGAAAGGTGGAAACACGCAGGCCATGGGCCTCTTTACCCTTGACCAGCTGGCCGACACGGGATTTCATCTCCCGCGAGGCCTTGTTGGTAAAGGTCACGGCGGCGATATGACGCGCCGAAATGCCGCAGCTCTGGATCAGATAGGCGATCTTCTGGGTAATTACCCGCGTTTTACCACTACCAGCCCCCGCCAGCACCAACAGGGGACCATCGATATAGCGCACTGCCTCGCGCTGTCGGGGATTGAGCTCGGACATGGGGACCTTCACCGGAAATCAGGCTGGCCATTCTACCAGGGCGCGGGAAAGAAAAAAGGGGCCGGGTTCGGGCCGGCGTCACAGCCTGTCGGCCCGGAAATATAACCTATTGATGTTAAGCCTGACGACTGAGGTAACGGCCGTGCACCCAACCGACGACGTCCATCTCACCCTGCACGGTATCCAGAACGTCCACCTGTTTCCACACCCCTTGCTCGGCCAGAATCTCCAGGCGCGTCCCCTCGGGCAGCGGGCTGACCGGCAACTTGGCGTGTTCCGTGCCGGGTCCAGTACGGATGTTCAGGGCGGTGGTTGTGCGATAGAGATCATGTTCATCCTGCTCACGCCCCAGCAGGGCGGCGCGGAACGAGGCCATGGGGAAGGCCGGGCCAGGGTCCAATTTGCGACCCGGCGCGATATCATCGTGACCCATGACATCCTTGAGCTGGTATGTGCTCATCAACAATGCCCCAACCTCGCGCGCTGTGGCCAGTTGCGCTTCGCTGTAAACCTGCCAGGCGCGTAGCTTGTTGTCGAATTTATGCGGCAGTTGCGCCACCTGGTTATCGTCAACGGCCTTACCCCAGGCGGTACGCCACTGACCGGGTGAGCCGACCAGGTCACCGTAATTGTCCAGTTCAATACCGATGGAGAAACCATTCAGGCCACGCCGCCCCTGCCACTGACTGGTGCCGGCATGCCATGCCTTGTGATTGAAGTCGACCAGTTGGGTGACACCACCATCACGGCCGATCACCAGATGGGCCGAGGCCTTAGCGGTGGGATTCTGCAACCAGCTGACCGAGCTCTCGGCGCTGGCGCCCTTGGTGAAGTGCATCACCAGGTACTCCGGGGTGATCTCACCGCCCTGATTGGGCGTGTCTTTGAAGGGTACGGCGGTTTGTTCATCCAAATACAACTTGTGATCACGTATCAACATAGGAACCTCCTTGCCTGAGAGTTTGACGTTGCGGCAAATACGTAGCCACGCCGATAGAGTTAGTACTCATAACCCTGTGAACTTCGACAAACTACCTTTTTGTTAATGATGACACAGAACCATAAACACTAGCGTCGAATTAAACACATAATTAGAGGCTGTGTAGATCACGGATTCATCATCTTTTTATCAAGGAATTCAAGAAATCTCACCCATATCAGAAACACAACTACTGCTATAGACGCGGTTGCGACAAATGCAACTGGAGCAACTATTTTGGAAGGCCAATTTTCTGATACTAGTCTATTAACTAATTCCAGTAATTCTGGTGCAAGCCTGCCAGTTAGAATTACATTGAGCACAACCAAAACTTCAAGCAACGGAAATACTGATATTGCATACAAAACTCTAACCCAACTTTTTAGCTTTGAATTCAGGAAAAATAGCCAGGCACTTCCAACCCATAGAACAATTTGAATGGTAACTACCACCTCCACCCTCAATACCTCTCTGCCGGAAACAATAGCCCTACCAGTTCACCATTCACACCGACCTGTCCATCCGCCGATAACCAATCGCCTCGGCCAGGTGTTGTTGTTGAATTGAATCGCTTCCCGCCAGATCGGCGACGGTGCGTGCTACTTTCAAGATGCGATGAAACGCTCGCGCCGAAAGATTGAGTTTGTTGATGGCTTGTTCCAGAAAGCGCGCATTGTCATCGCTCAGGGAACAATCGCGCTGTACTTCGCGAGGATTCAAGGCGTGGTTGGCCTTATCGGCGCGCCGGAGTTGTCGATCGCGCGCCTGTTGTACACGCTCGCGCACCACGGCACTGGATTCACCGGCCTCACTGTTGGGTTGTAACAAGCCCTGCGCCAACGCTGGCACTTCGATATGTAGATCAATGCGGTCCAGCAGCGGGCCGGAGACACGGGAACGATAGCGCGCCACCTGTTCCTGGGTGCAGTGACAGCGACCGCTGCTATGTCCAAGGTAACCACAAGGGCAGGGGTTCATGGCCACCACCAGTTGAAAGCGCGCGGGGAACTCCGCCTGACGGGCGGCGCGCGAGATCATGATGCGCCCTGACTCTAAAGGTTCACGCAGCACCTCCAGCACGCGCCGGTCGAACTCGGGTAGTTCGTCGAGAAACATGACACCGTTGTGGGCCAGGGAGATCTCACCGGGGCGCGGGTGGCTGCCGCCGCCCACCAGGGCCACACCGGAGGCGGTGTGGTGCGGTGCACGAAACGGACGTTGCCGCCAGCGGGCGGCATTGAAGCCCTGGTCGCTGATGGAGGCGATGGCGGCGCTCTCGATGGCCTCCTCCTCACTCATGGGCGGCAGGATACCGGGCAGGCGGCTGGCCAGCATGGT
>DKAX01000168.1 GCA_002450975.1 Proteobacteria bacterium UBA6915 | reverse complement strand
CCGGGAATACTTGACCACTACACACTGCTTTGCGCTGAACCGGGGTTTTTTTTCTAAACATTTCCTTTGCACGTCGAAAAAGGCTATTTAAAGTCTTCGTAGGTTGGTGTTGAACGCAGTGAGACCCATCGGGTAGGCCGGAGTAAGCGTTGTCCGCGTCTCCGGCAGCCATGCCCGAGACGCTCGCCTACACAGCGCCCTTACTTAGGCCGACGCCTTCAGTTCTTTACTGCTATCATGCGCCCTATGAGTTCAAGCAATCATCAATCCCTCTCCCTGATGCACGCCACTCTACAGTGGCGCGGTCAAACCCCTTACAGCGAACACTACGACGATATCTATTTCTCCAAGGAGAGCGGTGTCGCTGAGAGCGATTATGTCTTCGTTCAGGGCAATGATCTGGAGCGGCGTTGGCGCTCCCTAACCCAGGGGAGTAGCTTCGTGTTGGCCGAGACCGGTTTCGGTACCGGGCTCAATTTCCTGCTGACGGTGCAACACTGGCTGCAAACGGCACCCGCCGATGCCACCTTGCATTATATCTCCGTGGAGAAACATCCCTTTAGCCGCGCTGACCTGGCTTCTTTGTGGAATGTTATGGGTGGATTCGAGACCCTGCTACCCGAACTGCTGGCGGCCTATCCGCCCCTGGTGGCCGGTCATCATAGTCGCACTCTATATAATAGGCGCGTAACCTTGCACCTGTTGCTGGGGGATGCCCTGGCGTGCCTCAGCGGCTGCGACGCCCGCGTCGATGCCTGGTATCTGGACGGTTTTGCACCCGCCCGTAACAGTGACCTGTGGGTTCAACCGTTGTTCGAGCGTATCGCCGCCCTCAGCCAGGACGGTACTACCTTCGCCACCTTTACCGCCGCCGGTTCGGTGCGTCGCGGTTTGCAACAGGTAGGTTTCCGTGTGGATAAGCGCGCCGGTTTCGGTAAAAAGCGCGAGATGTTGCATGGGGTCTTGGCGGTGGGTGAACAGTCGTACAGACATCGTAATGCAAACGCGCCGTGGTTTGATCTATCGACTATCAAAGCACCCGAAGACAAAAGCGCCATCATCATCGGCGCCGGGCTGGCTGGCATCAGCGTTGCCCATGCCTTGGCGCAACGGGGTTGGCGTGTACAACTTCTGGAGTCGGGACCTGAGATCGCCGCTGGTGCCTCGGGCAATCCCGCCGGTGTGGTGTTNNCTGCCTGACCTTCCCTGGTGGGGTGACGGTGTCGATCACTATCTTTCTGATGCGCAGCAACAGCGGTTGATGCAACTCCGTCTGCCGGCAGAGATTGCCACGCAAGCCGAGGGTTGTCTGCGTTATCCCCTGGCCGGATGGTTGAGTCCGCGCGACTTGTGTCAGGCATTGCTGGAAGAGGGTGGTGAACGGGTCACGCTGCGGTGCAACGCGCAGGTCAGTCGTTTGTCGCGCCTCGATCATCAGTGGCAGGTGGAGACTGATAATGGTAAACAATACCGCGCCTCGACACTGATCGTTGCCAATGGCTACCAGGCGTCACGACTACCCGGATTGGAATGGCTGGAGATCAGCGGCGTACGCGGACAGATCAGTTATCTGCCCGCAGGGGATTGGCTGCAGTTGACGCGACCGGTTTGCTATCAAGGCTATTTGTTACCGGCACACAAGGGCGCGCACTGCCTGGGCGCCACCTATGACCGCGATGAATTGTCGCTTAACCTGCGCGGGCAGGACCACAGTCAAAACCGACAGGCCCTTGCGACCGTGATGCCGAATTTGAATGTACCCGATGCGACAGGCGGACGTGCGGCAATACGTGGCTCCAGTATCGATCACATGCCTGTGGTCGGTCCTGTACCCGATAGAGACTTTTATGACAATCACTACGCAGACTTGCACAAGGGTAAACGTGAAAGCAGCTATCCCGTGGCGCAATACCAGCCGGGACTCTTTGTCAACGCCGGCCATGGTTCGCGTGGACTGGTAACCTGCCCCTATAGCGCACAATTAATCGCCGCGCAGGTAAACAACGAGCCTTTACCCATTGAGCAATCGATGAGCGATCTTCTGCACCCAGGAAGGTTTTTGATCAGGCGCTATAAACGACCTGAGTGACATTTGGTTACTTGGGAAAATCCTTCAGACAACAACGTCCCGATGGGTTGCGTGTCTCACAGGCGCAGACTCCGTCTTTGGTCTGCGCGATGACGAAGGTCTTGCACTCGGGTTCGCGCTGATAATCCTCGGCAGTGATGCCATAGCAATAGCACAATGTGCGTTGGTTATCCTGCGACTTCTGCCCTACGGCAGTGCGAACTGCGTCCAGGGTGATGACACTGTCATCCTCACCGAAATAGACCACGTCGCACTGCGCATCATCACAAAAGTAATACTGCTGTTCGGGCAGTTGCTGTGCCCACGGTCGCTTGAGGTGATGCAAGACCGTGGCGCGCTCCACCTGTACGCCGGCGCGTTGATTGGCCGGGCACAGGCGTTTGCGTGGGCTACTGCACTCGTTACTGTTTGAGCTGCAACAACTCGACATGATGAATGTCTAGTTCTTCAGACGAGAAGGATAGCCGGCAGACTCGGTGGCGAAGGTCAGGTCTTCGATATCAACTTTGGACGGATCATAGGTGACCTTGGCCCAGCCATTACCTTCACCTTCATACTTTGCCTCGACGGCACTGACACCGTCCAGCGCCTTTAAGGCCTTTTTCACGGTGATTGGACAGACATTGCAGGTCATCTTGTCCACCGCCAGGGTGATGGTCTTCATCTCGTTGGCCAGGACTGCGCCGGCAACCAACAAGGACAAGGCAAATGCGCTAAACAATTTTTTCATGTACAACTCCTTCAGACATCAATGACAAATTCGGCGTACCAGGGAAAGGCGACAACGGCCACAACTACGATACTTACCAGCCAGAAGATTACCCGCTGACGCTTGTTCACCTTCGGATCGGCGCAGTCGCTGCCGATGGCACAGACCTGTGGTTGCAGATAGAGTTTGCGAAAGGCCAAGCCTAAAAATATTAATGTTGCGCCCATCAACCACGGCCGCAATGGCTCCATGGCGCTGAGGTTGCCGATCCAGGAGCCGCTGATGCCCAGGCTGAGCAGGATCAATGGCCCGGCGCAACAGCTGGAGGCGCCGATGGCGGCGAGGGCCGCGACTAACAGGGGTCGACGACTGGAATCTGTACTGTTCATAAAACAACCACTTAGTAGATAACGGGCCAAGCATAGACCCTGTACCCCGGTACAGAGTCAAGGGGGCCATTTGTCAGAGGGGGCTATCAATATGGTCGCCATTATCATTACGATGAAATGGAAAGAATTGATGGCACAATGACTTAGACGGTTCGAGGTTTATGCCCATGGAGACAACAGCCGGTTAAATACGTATCAGGAGAAATCCATGATTGCTGCCCGCAACGACGAAGATAATTACAGGCTATATGTAAACGGTGCCATTTCCTATTTCCCGACAATGGACGCGGCGAAACAGGCGGCAGTCTCGTTTATGCGCTACAGGCCCGGGTTTCGTATCGAGATATTGCTGGATATAGAGCCGGGAGAAGCGGATTTTTGGGCATTTAACTATGAAAAAAAAAACAATGGGAGCCATCGTGAGAAGTCTGCAGTGCGTAAATCGGCTATAGAGTTTTTTTAACTTGTCCAGTGCGTACCGGCGGGCCATCGGTACACACTGGACTTGCTTCTTGCCCTTACTGTCTCGTTATGGAAAAAACATAGTCATGACCTTTTTGCGCGGTATGGCAGCTAAAACAGGCCGCACCATTATCTGTCACCAGACGTTTGCTCCGACTGTTACCGGCAAAGCCTTCGAAGCCCCAACCGCCGGTATTCTTGTAGAGATTGTCGTCCTTGACCATAACACCAATCAATTTTCGCTCTTTTTCCTGAATTGATTTGTCGTTGTGCTCATAGGCGAGTAAGTCAAAGACCAGGATGGAACCGTTTGGATATTTGCCATTCTCCAGTCCTGTTTGCGCCTTTTGGTTGGCGTAGACATGGTGGATTCCCTGGAAGGGGTTTGCCAGCGCATGGCCAGGCTCGATAATCATGCTTTTAACATGTAGCCATTGTCGATATTCTTGTGGATAGGGGACGGTGGTATCACCGGCGTGTGCTGATAGATTGAACAATAGGGTAAATAAAAAACTCTCAACACCAATTATGACTTTCTTGCGCATACCTGTATTTGCGATTTTCATAGAGATCCTCGTTGTTGCGGATTGTTTCGAACGAGCAGCGATTACAATCAATATGAGCGGGGAAAAAAAGTAAGCACTTTTTGGTACCATAGGCACCAAGTGGTGCATCTTGATGATTGCTGAGGGGAAAAAAATGGAGAAAAAAACAGCGTCGGGCATATGGTGGAGTCCATTATCGGTGGCGCGTTCAATGGATCGCTGCAA
>DKAX01000185.1 GCA_002450975.1 Proteobacteria bacterium UBA6915 | reverse complement strand
CGATTGCCGGTGGCGAGGTGGAGGCGGTGTTGGAGGTCGATCCTCACCAGTGGTATTTCCAGTGTAGTCAAAGTCGCGTTATGCCCATGGCGGTTCTATTGGAGACTTTGCTGCAACCCTGCGGATGGCTGGCAACGTTTACTTTGTTGGGACGTTTACCCGTCAATGGTCGTTTCAGAAATCTGGATGGCGAGATGCACCTGGTGTCTGATGTGTTGGCTGAAGACGGTCCTGTGGTTACGCATATTAAGTTGGATACCTTATCCATGGCCGGTGACACGACAATTTATCGTTTTCAGTTTGACTGTAGGCAGGGTGAGCGTGCCATATGTCGGGGTAAGACCGACTTTGGGATCTTTTCCGTTGAATCTTTGCAGACTCAGGCCGGTCTGCCTGAGTCCCGGGTGATGTCGAATATCCTGCAGGCCAAATCCGATTGCTTTGTTGAGCTTTCCACGCGACCTGCGGCCTATTTTGGCGGTAGCGCTGCCCTGCCCGATACACCGCTGTTGATGCTGGATCATATTACCGGTTTTTGGCCCGACGGTGGTTCGCGGAGATTGGGGGCCATACGTACCTTCAAGTCAGTCAAGCCGGAAGAGTGGTTCTTCAAGGCGCATTTTTTCCAGGACCCTGTGCAGCCGGGCTCGTTAGGGATCGAGGCCATGATGCAGGCCGTACAGTTTTATATGTTGCACAAAGGCATGCACAGCGGCATGCGTCGGCCGGTGTTTCACTTGGGTGGTGATGAGCAACCAATTGTGTGGCGTTATCGCGGACAGGTGACTCCTGTGCGTCAGCGCATCGAGATCACCGTTGATATCGTCGAGTGTAATCCCAGTGAACATGAAATTCGGGTTTGCGCTGATGCCTCACTGTGGGTGGATGGTTTGCGGATCTATCATGCCAGCGGTCTGCGCCTGGTTCTGCGTGAGGGCGACTATGATGATGGACAGGTCGAACGGAAAACTCGCAAGGTTGAGTTGTTGTTCGATCCTGAGGTGGATACCTGGATCAAAGACCATCGACCTATGTATACCGATCCGGCCATGCCCATGATGGGCATGGTGGACATCATGGCCGACCAGGTGGCCAAGGTCTATCCCGGCGGCCATGTCGTGGCTATGGAAGATTTGCAGATTCAGCGTTGGCTGTTGTGCCACCAGGTGCGACGCCTGCGTGTGACAATGATGTCCGGGGATGGCGGTGATGTGGCGGTGACGCTGGAGGCAGAGGCCTTGCCGAACGACGAGGATGATTCGTTCTGGCAAACGATTGCCAATGGGCGTATTCGCCTGGCCGAGACCTGGTTGCCGTCTCCCCAACCCTTGCCACTGCCTGTCGATGGCCAGCCGCAGGAGAATCCTTATGCAAGCGGACATCTATTCCATGGACAAGCCTTTTACTATTTACGCGACCTTATTTATGGCGTGAATGGTTCCAGTGGCATTATCGATATCGACGCTGGCTCGGTACCCCGTGGTTTTGTCCAGCCGGGTGTATTGGATACGGCCCTGCACCTCATACCTAATGATGCCCCCTGGTTATGGCGCCCGGACGTTGCGCGCGACAAAATCGCCTATCCTGTGCGCTTAAACTATCTGCATTGGTTTGCCCCATTACCAGAAAAAGGTGTGTTACAAGGTCGGACTGTTGTGCGCAAAATAGATCTTCACTCCCTGACCACCTGTGTCCAGTTCCTGTGCGATGGGCAGGTATTGCTGGAGTGTGAGATCCAGTCACGCATGCTATCAACAGGTATTATCGGCTTTGCCGGTGTCGCTAAACGTACCCGTTTTTTACGCGAGCGCCAGGGGGTGCCGGCTATGGGGCTCAGCGAGTTCGGCCCCGAGGGTCACACCAGACTCGTTTGTTCGGGCTTGAAGGCTTATCAGTGGTTTCCAGGATTAGTACAGCACATTTATGGTCTACCTCGTGATCAGCCGCCAGACTGTGCCGCCGTCGCGGCCAAAGATTGTCTGGCCAATCATCTGGGCGTGCATCCCAGCCGGATTTTTTGGCAGGGAGAAGGATCCATTGCCTGGTTCGAAGAGGAGCCGGCCGGTCGCTATCTGATGGATATTGAGCAAGGTGAGGATTGGGTGTTATCAAGGGTAATCGGTTTGGTGCCCCAATAAGGGCATTATTAAAAACGTAAAATTCGGAAAACTTTGTATTTCAGCCTTTTACCTGGGGTTTTGCCGTGCCGATAAAGTGGCAGATAGAGAAGATATTTCAAAACGGTGTAGGTATTTGAGTTGGTAGGTTTTTTAAGACAGCAATCGTTAATTTCGAGGTAAGGTCGTCGGGAATTCTCACATTTTTATTGACTGTTTTTTTGAAGAAGTGTTAAATGGATCACATTAGGACAGGGTGTCGAGGAAAGGGTGGCCAGGCCATCCAGGGTCAATGGAGTCAGGGTAAACGGTCAGGCAGTTCGGCCTAAAGTGAGGTTTTGGATGAATTTCGATACGGATTACTTAAGTTTGTATTTACAGGAGTTTGACCAGGAGAAGGCACAGGTGGTGGAGTATCCCTACGGAGACTACTATCTGGATCAAAGCATCGTTGCCGAGATGAAGGCCGTCCAGCACGACAAGGTTATCGAGGCCTAGCAAAGGTTTCACCGCAAGAATTTTTTCGCTGTTGTTTGGCGAGCACGGGTCAGGCGCAACACCTGGCCCGTTTTTGTCCCCCCACATATACCACTCCAGCTTTCCTAAGACTTGTGTAACGTCTTGCGTCCCCGCGTGCGTTTGCATGGACGAATGTCGTTTTATGTCATACTTTTTAGCTGTCTCCCCCAATGTGTGCTTTTTAATGGACAGACTGCTAAATCTCGCTAAGGCCGCCCGCTTGGTTGGTGTTAACCGCGGGGCCTTACAAAAAAAGATTCACGACGGTGCCCTTGAGAGTTTCGAGGGTATGGTGCGCCTGGACGACCTGGCCGCCCTCTTTCCAGAAAAGGACCTGACGCCTCCGGCGGAAAATCTGGATCGTTACGAGCAGATCATCGAAGAGGCACGCCTGCGGGCGCGCAATCGAAAACTGGAAACCCTGTTTTTGCCCGATATGGAGACGCTGGCGGCGCGTACACATGCTTTGAATCGAGAACTGGCGCAGTCACGTCAGCAAATTACCCGCTTCAAATCCCTTTTTGATTCGCTTTTACAGGCCCTGAGGGATGATAAAAACAGTGCATGGGATGGTGCAACCCGCCGATATATCAGTCAATGGATAGAGCAACAGTTGACGGTGCCAATGCAGGCGTCGACCGACAACGTGGACCACCTTCTCCGACAGGACACCTTTATGCGTTTGATGACAGCCCATGTACGTTTACGTCCCAGCAACAGTGACTATTTCGTCGAGGGCAATGATAATTTACTGGAGTCAGCCTTACGTGTTGGACTACCCCTGAACTACGGTTGCAGCGGTGGGAATTGTGGAAAATGCAAGGCCAAGCTGATCTCAGGTGAAATTCGCCAGACCCGCCCGCACGACTTTCATTTTACCGAGGCGGAAAAACTACAAGGTTGGTTTTTGATGTGCAGCAATACCGCCGTCAGTGACTTGGTCCTGGAGGCAAACGTCGCTGGAGACAGCTCGGAGATTCCCGAGCAGGAGATTACCTGCAAGGTACGCAAGGTTGAACACCCTATTGATGACATGTTGGTGGTGCATGCGCGTACACCGCGCACCCAGCGACTGCGTTTTATGGCCGGTCAGTACGTTCGTATGTCACTCGATAAAGACCTAAGTGATGATGTTTACATAGCCAGTTGTCCCTGTGATGAACTGAACCTGCAATTTCACATTTGTACCGATAGTGATACCGCGTTCAATCGTGCTGCGCGAGAAAAATTGATCGCAGGTGCTGCGTTTACTATCACCGGGCCCTATGGAGATTTTATCATTCAGGAGGAGTCGACCCGGCCAATTCTGTTTATTGCCTACGGTACCGGCTTTGCGCCGATCAAAGGCCTGGTGGAAAATGCCATTGCCCTGGAAAAGGCGGAGTCTCTCCACCTCTATCTGGGTAGTACGCGCGCTCAACATTATATGCATAACCAGGCACGCGCCTGGCTGGACGCTTTGGATGAATTTCATTACTACCCGGTCTTGCTTCAGGATGATCTCACCGGTCATTGGCAGGATATTCAGTCAAGGCATGGCGATCTTAGCCGCTATCTGGTTTACCTGGCGGGACCGAGCCATTGGTTGGAACAAACTGCTAAATTTCTTAAAACAGTGAATGTGGACGAGGTTAATCTACGGATTGAGCGCGTTGACCATCCATAACGCAGCGGACAGTCTATTGCAGTTAGGGTACCTGTATCTCAATTTTCACACTATCACAGATTTCGCTCAGATCTGACTCATACATACAGGCCTTGGCGACGACATACCTCAGTTTGGTATAGTCGTGAGCTATCAATAAGGTGTCCGCTAGAGGACTGTCACCACTACGGCAACTCACCTGATATTCCGGGCTGAGGCTACAGGTGAATCGGCCGATATTGTTGCAGGCGTTGAGGGTTACATCGCAGTTTTGATAAAAAAAACGTCGCTGATCTTCTATTTCACCATTGGTGCTGAAATAGATTTGCATGAAATAACCAGTATTGGTACCGCCGCTGTAACTGACATACCAGTCAATATCGAATTTACCGTTGTTGCTGTTTTGGTCGATGACTATTCTGCTACCGTTTTTGTTTTGACTGCCGGTAATATTGAATTCTTTTAGTTCGATTTCGGCTGGTATTTCGTCAAGACCCAGGCCACAGGCCGACAGTCCCAGACATAAAAGTGTGCCCAGCGTACAACGCACGCTTGCCCTCATGGAAATTCCTCTGTGTTGTTGTATTTACCCCGGCGGCCATTCTAGTGGAATCTGTCTAACTCGTAAATTAAATGGTAATTATCTTTTAATTTGAACTGCAAAAGTTAAATAGTTTGCAATCTACCGATTGGTTGAACTGTTTCACGGTTGCGCGATTTTCCTGTAAACGATTATTTAATGCTCAATATTACAAAGGGTTAACGGCTATATTGCTACGTTCTTGCCGTTCAAATTTCAGTTTAATTTCAGATGGCATCCCTAGACTGTCCCCATGCAACCAAGAAAGGGGTGCCGACTATGACGGAAATCAAGACAGTGCAAGAGGTTCGAGTTTGGGACAGCGTGGTACGCCTATTCCATTGGTCACTAGTAAGTGTCTTTTTTGTGGTCTACGTGTCAGGCGAGGACTGGTTGGGATTGCATGCCAAGGCTGGATATTTCATTTTAGGACTACTGACTGTGCGATTTGTGTGGGGATTTGTTGGCAGCAGGTATGCACGGTTTGATGATTTTATCTATAAGCCAAGCGAGATTTTGTCCTATTTAAAGGATGTAACCCGGTTACGGGCACGCCGCTACCTGGGACACAATCCCGCGGGTGGTGCCATGATCGTGGTGGTACTACTCAGTTTACTTATCACCTCCGTGACAGGTCTGATGGCTTATACCTCTGAAGAATCAACTTTGGGCGGTCTTTGGCAGGAAATACTGGAAGAGACACACGAGGGATTGGCGAATTTAAGCGTATTTCTTGTGTTCGTGCATCTGATTGGCGTGTTGATTGAGAGTCTGCTCCACGATGAAAACCTGATACGTGCAATGGTGACCGGTCGTAAGGTTGAACGGCCCTAGTGGTAAGCAGGATAAATGGGTAAATCGCAACCAATGTTTGAATACTGGTAGTTGGAGATAAAGTTTATGAATGTATATCAATTGTTTTTGACATATTCATTAGGCCTGTCGATTGCGTTGACTGCGCCAGTTTCTGCCGATGATGATGAACACAGAGGTGGTCGTAAGTCCAGTGCATTGCCCTCTGTAGACAATGCCCTCTATAAACAGGAGTGTAGTGGTTGTCATATGGCCTATCAGCCGGGTTTTTTGCCGGAACGCTCGTGGCGTAAACTGATGGCCGGCCTAGATAACCATTTTGGCGACAATGCCGAACTCGGTGCCAAGGAACGTTCAGCTATCGAAGCCTACCTGGTGGAAAATAGCGGTGATCGGGTGGAGAATAGACGTACACGCAGGTTTGTTAAATCCGTCAGCGCCAGTGAGACGCCACTGCGGATATCGGAATTGCGCTATTTTCAAAAGGAACACCGTGAGATACCGGAGCGCATGATCAAAGGTAATGACAAAGTCAAGAGTCTGGCTCAGTGCAATGCCTGCCACCAGCAGGCTGAGCAGGGGTCTTATAGCGAGCGGCAGATCCGTATACCGGGTTATGGGCGATGGGAAGACTGAAAAACCAAAGTTTCAGGTTGATTGTCGCCAACGTGTTTCTGGCCGCTTTCTGTTTGCCTACCCCACCGGCGGTCCTGGCGAGCGATGAAGTTGATCATGACCAGGCACGCCGTCTCTTGGAGAGCGGCCAGATCTTATCCCTGCACCAGCTGATGGAGTCGTTGCCTCAAACGCGCAATGGCAAAGTGCTGGAAGTCGAACTGGAGCAGGAGAAGGGACGTTACACCTATGAAGTGGAGATTCTCGATCCTCAAGGGCAGGTTTGGGAGTATCGAATCGACGCCAAGACCGGAAAGTTGCTGACCCGAGAACGGGGGGATTGAGCAGTGCGTATTTTTCTAGTAGAGGATGATGAGGCCCTGAGTCAGTCTATCAGGCGCGATCTCAAGCGCGCAGGTTTTGCCGTTGACGTCTGTGGCGATGGTAAGGAGGCGGAGATCCGCGGTGCAATCGAACCCTATGATGCCGTTGTACTTGACCTGGGATTGCCGGGTCGCTCTGGATTGGAAGTGTTGCGTAATTGGCGCAGCCGGCAAGTCTTGGTGCCGGTGATCGTGCTGACGGCGCGCGACAGTTGGCCGGAGCGTATCGAAGGATTCAAGGCCGGCGCCGATGATTATCTGGGCAAGCCCTTCCATCCGGATGAGCTACTTGCGCGTATCAATGCAGTTTTGCGCCGCAGTCACCAGCAATCTGTCGGGGCGATTCTCGAAGTGGGTGGTGTCAGATTGGATGAGGATCGGCAGGAGGTCAGTGTGGCTGATGGTGAAATCGTTACGTTGACCGGGATCGAATTCCGGCTGCTTCGTTACTTTATGCTTAATGCCAACAAAGTTCTCTCCAAG
>DKAX01000199.1 GCA_002450975.1 Proteobacteria bacterium UBA6915 | reverse complement strand
CGGCCTGACCGACCGCGAGATCGAGACCATGTTGCGCGACTCCATGAGTCATGCCCAGGAGGATGTGGCTGCGCGCAGCCTGCGTGAGCAACAGGTGGAGGCTGACCGGGTGTTGGAGTCACTCACGGCCGCCCTGGCTGCCGACGGTGATAGTCTGTTGAACGCAGAAGAACGCGCGGCTATCGATGCCGCCATGGCACAGCTGGCGCAACTGCGTCAGGGCGAGGATGGCCAGGCGATCAAGCGGGCTATCGAGGAGACTGATCACGCCAGTGCTGAATTTGCCGCCCGTCGCATGGATCAGAGTATTCGCAAGGCCCTGGCGGGCCACAATGTCAACGAGTTTAACGAGTGAAGTTATGACCAGAATTATCTTTCTGCCGCATGAAGAGATCTGCCCGGAAGGGGCGGTCATCGATGTGGAACCGGGCATCACCATTTGTGATGCCGCCCTGCAAAACGGCATCGACATTGAGCATGCCTGTGAAAAATCCTGTGCCTGTACCACCTGTCACGTGATCGTGCGCGAGGGTTTCAATTCGCTGAATGAGGCGGAAGAGTTGGAAGAGGATCTGCTCGACAAGGCCTGGGGGCTGGAGCCGGAATCACGTCTGAGCTGTCAGGCAGTGGTTGGCAAAGAGGATTTGGTGGTCGAGATCCCCAAATACACCATCAACATGGTTTCCGAGCATCATTGAGGAGGCACTATGGGATTGAAGTGGACAGACAGTCTGGATATTGCCATTGCCCTGGATGAGGCCCACCCCGACGTGGACCCGCAGTATATCCGCTTTACCGATCTGCACGGTTGGGTGTGCGCTTTGGAGGAGTTTGACGACGATCCAGAGCGTTCCGGGGAGAAAATTCTCGAGGCCATTCAATTGGCCTGGATCAGTGAGCGCGACTGATAAAGCTAACCCTTTGAAATCAATCAGATAGGTGTTGTTTTTGTGCGCTGGCGATTGTCAGCAGCCCCTGGCAGGGCTAAAATAGCGCCCGAATCAGGAAATCTGGACCGAAACCCGCGTTTCAACGCGGGTTTTCATTATGGTAATGCACTAAAAAAGATACAGGTGAATAACATGGCTATTGAACGTACCTTCTCCATCGTCAAACCCGACGCCGTTGCCAAAAACATCATCGGCAAGATCTACAGCCGCTTCGAAAAGGCCGGCCTGAAAATTATCGCCGCCAAGATGATCCACATGGACGAAAAACTGGCCGGTGGTTTTTACGCCGTGCACAAGGAGCGCCCCTTCTACAATGACCTGGTGAAGTACATGTGCTCCGGCCCGGTTATGGTGCAGGTGTTAGAAGGCGAAAACGCCATTGCCCTGAATCGTGAACTTATGGGCGCCACCAATCCGGCCCAGGCCGCAGAAGGTACCATTCGCGCCGACTTCGCCGATTCCATCGAGGCCAATGCCGTACACGGTTCCGACGGTCCTGATACCGCCAAGACCGAGATCGCCTATTTCTTCAAACCTGAAGAGTTGTGTCCGCGCGCCTAAGCCGGCAAGGAGAGGGAGGTATGACCTCCAACAAGATCAATCTGCTCGATTTTGATCGCAAGGCATTCGAGGCCTTCTTCACCGAAAGGGGGGAGAAGGCCTTTCGTGCTACGCAGATGTTGAAATGGATTCACCAGTTGTACGTCGACGACTTCGACGCGATGACCAATCTGAGCAAGTCGTTACGCCAGCAGTTGCTGGAACAGACGGAAATCCGCCTGCCCGAGATCGTAGCCGATCAGCAGTCGCAGGATGGCACGCGCAAGTGGTTGCTGCGACTGGACAGCGGAAATTGTATCGAGACGGTATTCATCCCCGAGAGCGGGCGCGGCACCCTATGTGTCTCTTCGCAGGTGGGTTGTACCCTCAATTGCTCTTTTTGTTCCACTGCGCAACAGGGGTTCAATCGTAATCTCACTACCGGTGAGATCATCGCTCAACTTCTGGTTGCTAACCGCGCCCTCGGGCGTGACCCCAAGGGTGAGCGTGTCATCACCAACGTGGTGATGATGGGCATGGGCGAGCCCTTGCTGAACTATGACAATGTGTTGCCGGCGCTGAATTTGATGATGGATGACTTCGGTTACGGGCTCTCCTGGCGTCGGGTGACCGTGAGCACGGCTGGCGTCGTGCCGATGATGGATAAGCTTCATCAGGCAATGAATGTTTCACTGGCGGTGTCGCTGCATGCCACCAACGATGCACTACGTGATGAACTGGTGCCGATCAATCGCAAATATCCCATCAAGGAGTTGATGGAGGCCTGTCGACGCTTTGTCGGCGATGACACCCGCAAGCGCGTGACCATCGAGTACGTGATGCTCGACGGCGTCAACGACAGTCTGGAGGATGCGCGCGCCCTGATGAAGGTGCTGCGCGGCGTCCCCAATAAGATCAATCTGATCCCCTTTAATCCGTTTCCCAACTCGCCTTATCGCAGTTCACCGCAGGAGCGCATCAACGCCTTCCGCGATGTACTGATGTCTGCCGGATATAATACGGTGACACGCAAGACGCGCGGCGATGATATCGATGCCGCCTGTGGCCAGCTGGCCGGCAAGGTTATGGACCGCACACGGCGCAGTCTGCGCAATATCGCTGTGGTCAACGGTGGTGCCTGAGTCTCTCATGTGGCGTCTACTGCTGTTGATACCGGTTTTGTTGTCGGCCTGCGGCGGCAAGCATCTGAACGATGAGTCGCGCGAGCGTCTGGTGCGCACGCATACGCAACTGGGTATCGAATACTTTCAGCAGGGTGAACTGGAACTGGCGATACAGAAGCTAAAACGCGCTCTGGAAGTGGATGATGGGATGGCGGAGCCGCACAATGCCATTGCCATTGTCTATCAATCCATGAATGAGTTGGATTTGGCCGATCGCCATTTTTCCCGGGCGGTGGATATCAACCCAGAAGATGCGGCGGCGCAAAACAACTACGCGGCCTTTTTGTGTTCGCAAAAACGCTTCGATCAGGCGGAGCGTCATTTTCTTACAGCCATAAACAACAAATTTTACAAGTCACCGCAACTGGCCTATGAAAATCTCGGTCTCTGCATGATGGCCAAACCCGATCTGGTAAAGGCGGAAGAGAACTTCCGCGCCGCTTTGAAGATCGATGGCAACCTGCGCATCTCGCTGTTACAAATGGCAGAGTTGAACTATCGCCTGGAGCGGGACTTGAGTGCGCGCGCCTATCTGCAGCGCTATATGGCGGTGACCAAGCCCAGTGCCGAGGCCTTATACTTGGGTATGCAGATCGAACAGCGTCAACAGGCTGCCGACATTGTCAGTCGTTATCGTCAGGAGTTGTTACGTCGATTCCCGGATTCCCGTCAGGCCGCCCTTGTTCAGGATAGCGAGCGGCCGCATCAGTCGCATTAGCTGCTAGAGGAATTTTTATATGCATCAAATTGAACCGGTTAAACGCCGCGTCTCGCGTAAGATCTGGGTGGGATCAGTACCGGTGGGCGGCGATGCCCCCATCAGCGTGCAGTCCATGACCAATACGGAGACCACGGATGTAGCGGCGACAGTAGCGCAGATCCGTGCCCTGGAACAAGTGGGGGCCGATATCGTGCGCGTCTCCATTCCTTCCATGGAGGCGGCGGAGGCCTTTGGTGAGATCAAGAAACAGGTGCAAGTGCCCCTGGTGACCGATATCCACTTCGACTACAAGATCGCCCTGCGCGTGGCGGAGTTGGGTGCCGACTGTCTGCGTATCAATCCGGGCAATATCGGCAAAGAGGATCGCATCCGTGCAGTGGTGAGTGCGGCGCGTGATCGCAATATTCCCATCCGCATCGGTGTCAACGCCGGTTCGTTGGAGAAGGATCTGCAAAAGAAATATGGCGAACCGACACCGGAGGCACTGGTGGAATCGGCCATGCGCCATATCGACATTTTGGATCGACTGGATTTTCAGGAGTTCAAGATTAGTCTTAAGGCTTCGGAGATCTTTATGACGGTGGCGGCCTATAAGCAGCTGGCCGGTCAGATCGAACAACCGCTGCATTTGGGTATCACCGAGGCCGGCGGTTTTCGCGCCGGTGCCGTTAAGTCGGCCATCGGTCTGGGGATGTTGCTCAGCGAGGGTATCGGTGACACCTTGCGCGTCTCCCTGGCGGCTGATCCGGTCGAAGAGATTCGTGTTGGTTTTGATATTTTAAAGAGCCTGCATATCCGTCAGAAGGGTATCAACCTGATCGCCTGTCCCTCCTGTTCGCGCCAGAACTTCGATGTCATCAAGGTGGTGAATCAACTGGAGGAGCGCCTGGAGGATATTTTAGAGCCGCTGGACGTGGCGGTGATAGGCTGCATAGTCAACGGTCCCGGCGAGGCCCGTGAGGCCCATATCGGTCTGACCGGTGGCACGCCGCACAATTTGCTTTACGTCGACGGCAAGCCCGACCACAAGGTGGATAACGATAAACTGGTGGATGAGCTGGAGCGGGCCGTACGCGCGCGCATCGCCCTGGGTACGGCCGATCAGGCGCTGGCCGGCAAGAAGGTGTTTGCCATCAATGCAAACACGCAAACGGATTGATACCAATAAAGATAAAGCGTTAGGAGAAATTTTGGCCAAGAACATCCAAGCCATTCGCGGCATGAATGATACCCTGCCCGAGCAGACGCCCTATTGGCAGCACATCGAGGCGGTGGTGCGCGATATCGTCAACGCCTACGGCTATCGCGAGATCCGTATGCCGAT
>DKAX01000015.1 GCA_002450975.1 Proteobacteria bacterium UBA6915 | reverse complement strand
CGTGCCTGGGCGAAATACCAGTTATGGGGCGTATCATCCAGGTCGGTGCTCAACTCCTGGCCGCGCGCCAGCGGGTGCATGACGATGGCATCCTTCTTCAGGGGCGAACCCTTGTGCAGGCGGAACCCCTTGCCCAGTTCCTGGTAACCGTCGCCCACCCAGGCGATAGAATTGATATAGACCACATCGAGTTTGGGTAACTCCTTTTTCATCTGATCGGTAACACGGATATTCAGGCCCAGGGCACGCAAGTTCTCCTCCTGGTGCTCGTCAAATACCGGTTGCTCGTTGCAGATGATCACCACCTCGCTGATACCACTGGAGAACAGGCCTAATAGATAGAGCAGTGAGCGCACGGTGCGCATACGACTGGGCATACCGATGATACCGATACGCACCTGTTGCGATTTGCTAACTCGGGTCGACAACAACTGTGGACGCCACTTCAGCAAGGTGTAGATATCGGCCAGCGCCTGGGTGGGGTGTTCATCGGTGCCATTACCTGCATTGACGATGGGAATGCGCAGGCGTTCGAGCATTTCATAAATGGCCGCGTTGTTGGATTCGCGCAGCACCACCAGGTCACCGTAATTGTTGAGCATCTCCGCCACATCGGACAGCGACTCGCCCTTTGCGATACCGGTGGTGGCCGGATCGGTGATAGACATGATGTCACCGCCCAGGCGATGCCAGGCACTCTCGAATGACAGACGCGTGCGTGTACTCGGTTCATAAAAGGCGCTGATCAATATCTTTCCCGCCAACGGACGCCGCGTCTGCGCAGGCACCGCTTCATGCTTGGCGGCGAGACGCGCCAGCTGCACCACTTGATCACGACTGAACTGGCGCGCCGATACCACCGAGTGGTTGGCCAGATCCATCAACGGCAACGGGTCTTCCATGATATTTTTCAACAAGGCCAGCGGATGCTCGATGCCCTCGGTGGCATCCTTGCTCGGCATGGATTCGCGTAACAGGGGATTGAGCTGATTCACCATTGCCTGCCCTGCCGCCAGTCATTGATCAATAACACCAGCAACAACAGCGGTGACACTATCGTGATCACCAGGGCTACCGTCACCAGCGTGGCGAGAAAACCGCTGGATACCATCATGGTCTCTCCTCCTCGTGTAAAGTACTCCACTGAAACTCCTGTGGCCGCCACCAACTCGTGACCAGCACCACAACCATAGACACCGCCGCACCCACCAGGGCGGCTACATAAAAACCGATAGCGAAATAGCTGTACAAACCCACGGCGGTACCCAGCACCATGGCGGCACCGGCGCCGCTGCGATTGACCCGCTGCCAATAGAGCCCGGCAACGATTGGCCAGATGGTGCTGGCGACGAAGGCGCCGGTGAAATAGAGCAACTCGGCCAAGGTGGTCAGACGCGGCAGACACAGCAGCCAGGTCAACACGCCCAGCAAAACGATCACCAGTTTGGCCGCACGTTTCAGTTCAACGCTGCCGGCGTTCGGGCGCAGATGTTTTTGATAGATATCACGGGTCACCAGATCCGCCGTCGCCGCCAACAGGGAATCAAGACTGGAGGCCAGGGCGGAGAAGACCACGATGAACACCAAAACGGCACCACTCATACCCAGCAGTTTGGCAGCCACCAGGGGACCGACCATATCGGCGGCCGGGACGTTCAAACCCAGGGCCGGCGTGGCCAGGGCAATAAATCCGGCGACGATGGGAATAGGCAACCACATCAGACCGGCGATGATGTAGGCAGGCATACCGACACCGGCGCGAAAGGCAAAGGCGCGACTCCACCAGACATTGGAGTGAAAGATCTCGCCAACGCCGAACAACAAATTATTAAACAGAAACATGATGGCCGCCGGCATCAATAGATTGAGCAACTGCGGACGCTCCTGCATAACACCGGCATGAATACGCTCGAAGCCCACCTCGTTGATGGCCAGCACGGCCAGGACGATCACGCCAAAAAGTATCAACAAGGTCTGAATAAAATCGGTACCGATGACCGCGCGTAAACCGCCGAGCAAGGTGTAGAGCACACAAATCACCAGGATCACCGTCATGCCGTAGGTATAGGGAATTCCGGTCAGGGCATTGATCAACACACCACCGGCCATGCCCAGGCTGATCAGCCAACCGAGGCCGTAGAACAGCGAGATCAATAAAAAGATACGCCAGGTGCCTTTACCATAGCGCAGGCGGATAAAATCACCGCTCGTGTAGGCGTGCGGCATCAATGCACGAATACGCCGCGCCAATGGGGCAAACAAAATCAAACCTACCGCGCCCAGAGAATAACCGACCATACCCCACACGCCCAGTTGCAGCGCCAGCTGCGGCGCGGCCATGGTGGTGTTACTGGTCACCCAGGTGGCCATGGCAGTGGCCACCGCCAGCGACAGGCCGACGTTACGCCCGGCCAGCATGAACTCATCCAGTTGTTTGGCCTTGCGTCCCCAGAACCAGCCCAGAAAGATCCAGACCAGACTGAACAAGACCAGAATCAACCAGCCGGTCTGCGCCGGTAAAATGGCCATCGCCTCCGTCTTCATTCTCTCACCAGCCTGGTCACCTCGCTGATCGCATCATCGGTGGTCAATACACGTGCGTAACGATCGCGCACGGTGCTGACCGTGGCCTGCTGCAACTCCGGCGTCACCGTGGCGCAGGCGTCTTCGATAAACGTGACAAAAAAACCACGATCACAGGCGTCACGAATCGCCGTGGAGACGCACTCGTTGGTGTAGACGCCGACGATAAACAAACCGTTGATATGCATATTGCGCAGGATGTATTCGATGTTGGTGGCGTTGAACACGCCGCTGGCGGTTTTATTGATGATGATCTCGTCACCCTGTGGCGCCACCTCTGGCAGGAACTCCGCCTCCTTGGAACCGGGCGCGGCGTGCAGCCCCAGGCGCTTGTGACCGGGCCCGCGATCGCGCCCATCCTGAGTCATCGACTGAATGCGCGTGTGTATCACCTCCAGCCCTTTTGCCCGAAAGGCATCCTGCAGACGGCGCACATTGGGTAACACCTGATGCTGCAGTCGATGGAAGTAATACTCCTGCGCCTCCACCGGCAAGGTGTTGCTGGCCAGTTCGGCGAACACGCCGTAACCAGGCGCGGCATCCAGATACTGTAAATCGATGGTCAGCAGTGCTGTGTGGTGTTCGACCAGGGAACGGCGCATGGCCGCCGGTTCGGTGATAGTCTCGCGGTAACTCTCGCGTAGCGGATCGACCTCGAGAAATTCCGGATTCAACGCTTCGTCTAACTCATTACTCATCGTGCCAACCTGTATAACGTATTTAACAAGACATTGGTGCCCGCCTCGATATCTTCGTAGGCGGTCCACTCGGCGGCGCTGTGGCTACGCCCCTCACGACTGGGCACAAAGATCATGCCGGTGCGCGCCACCGAGGCGATGATCTGGGCATCGTGGATGGCGCCGCTGACCATAGGCATGGATTTGAGATTCAGTTCGCGACTGACATCGGCGATGGTTTGCACCACTCCGGTGTCACAGCGCACCGGGGCGATCTCGCTGTGCACCTCATACTCGAACATCAACTGGCGGCGCCGTGCGATGGCCGACAAGGTGCGGCGCATGGCCAGAGACAGTTGAGCCAACAACTCCTCGTCGGCGTCACGGACCTCCAGGGAAAACTCGGCCTGACCGGGTACCACATTGGCCGCGCCGGGTGACAACTGCACGCGGCCGATGGTGGCGACACTGCGCGAACCACCTTCCTCCTCCAGCAATCGCGGCAACTGCGCGGCGAATTCCGCCAGCCCCTGAAACGCATCCTGACGCAGATTCATCGGTGTGGTACCGGCATGATTGGCGCTGCCGATCAGACGTACATTCCAGCGGAACAGACCGGCGAAGGCCTCGACCTCGCCTATGGTGATCTGTTGCCGGTCGAGTATGGGTCCTTGTTCGATATGCAGCTCGACAAAGGCATGGATGGTCTCGGGGGAGCGGCGCGCGCCCAACACATCGTTGCTATTCAAACCCTGGTGCGCCATTGCCTCCTGTAGAGTGACACCGTCGATATCGCGGGCATTGAGCACCGATTCCGGACTGAGTTGTCCGCACAAGGCCTGAGAACCGAGCACGCCGCCAAAGCGGCCCTCCTCATCGCTGAAGGCGACCATCTCCACCGGACGCGCCAATGCTATTTTCTGTTCACTCAGGCAACGCAGACACTCCAGCGCAGCCACCACACCCAGAGCGCCATCGAGGTGGCCGGCGCCGGGCACGGTATCGAGATGGGAGCCGGTCATTACCGCCGGCAGGTCTCGGTGTTGCGCAGGGGAATATCGACCGAAGACATTCATCACGCCATCAACAGTGTGTTCCAATCCGGCTTCAGTGAGACGACCGCGCAGCCAATGACGCGCCTCCAGATCGGCGGCAGTGAAGGCCATGCGGTAGATGCCGTGGTCGGCCTGGCGCCCGATATGGGACAAACTCTCCAGATCGTCGCGCAGGCGGGCCAGATTGATGCGCAGCTCACTCACCGCGCCGACATCCGCCGGTTGCCCAACCAGATCGCTGCCAATAACGCGACAAACACCACCAGTCCCACGGTAAAAAATAGCCACGCCTTGGCCAGGCTATGGTGGGCCACGATCACCGACACCGGCTCACTCCAGTCGGACTGCACCTCATCGGCCAGATAACGCACGCGGTATTGATAACGGCCATCCGCCAGTCCGCTAACCACCCGCGCCTCGTCGGGACCCGAATAGATAAGCTTTATTGCCAGGGTGGAATCAGGCCCCGATTGCTGCAGCTCGTAGTTACCGGCCCCGTCTGACCAGCTCAGGGTGAAATAACCGGCCGTGGCCAGCTCGCTGTCAGCCTCCAGGGTAGGCTGGGCGGATGCCACAGGCGTCACGGCGACCAACAGCAAGCCCAGCAATAGAAGTCCTATATATAAAGAATAGGCCCGGCCACTGGATTGACTAAGCCTTTGATTTATCGTTGCCATGGGGTGATATATTTTGCAGAATATAATATTGTACAAACATAATAGCACACCCACCTCCCCCTGCCGTCGCACTATCGAGCCGCTTTGCCCATTGCGTCACAGTGACGGCCAAGGACGATAGGTCCGACGTTGGGTCACACCTCAAAGCTACTGACACAAGGCTGTCAGCAGCCCTGTTGTATAGTCAGCGGTAAAACCGATGACTATCAATTTCAAGGGGATACAACTATGCGTTTCTGGATCGGTGTGGCGTCAAAGGATCATGTCAATCGCGGCGTGACCGGTGGGTTTTGCCAGCTTTGTCACGGCAAGGCCCAACCCCTGCGGCGCATGGGCGTGGACGATTGGATCATCTACTACTCACCCAAGCTGGTATTCGGCGAGGCAACCCCTTGCCAGGCATTCACCGCCATCGGCCAAGTGATCGGTGCCGAGGTCTACCCCTTCGAGATGGCACCCGGTTTTATCCCCCATCGCCGGGATATCCGTTTTCTCAAAGCCAGTGAAACCCCCATCCAGCCGCTGCTTGGGCGGCTCGCCTTCATCAAAAACAAACAGAGGTGGGGTTATGCCTTTCGTTTCGGACACTTGCAGATCCAGCAGTCCGACTTTGAGCTGATTGCCGGAAAGATGCTGGGCTTTGTCCCCCAGGCTGTTACCTAGCTTAAGCCTGACGCCGGTTAGAAATCGGCCATGGGCCGTTTAGTCTACACCGATGAGATTGCTATACTGCATCGTCTGACACTCAGTGAAACCGACGATGAGCAAAAACCCCTTAACCATCGGCAATCTGGCCAGCGCCTGCGGCGTCAACATCGAAACCATTCGCTACTACCAGCGATTGGGGCTGATTAGCGAACCGCCCAAACCGGTGAGCGGATATCGCGTCTATACCCAAGAGACTGTTACCCGCGTACGCTTTATCAAACGCGCGCAGCAACTGGGCTTTTCCCTGCAAGAGATCGACGAGTTACTGCAATTGTCTGAAGGTGCCTGCCAGGACGTGCGCATACGCGCCGAGGCCAAACGCCAACAGATCGAGGCGCAGATCCGCGACCTGATGGCGCTACGCACAACGTTGGATAATCTGATCGATGCCTGTCACAACGAAAACGATTCAATTAACTGTCCCATCGTGCAAAGTCTTAATCAAAACGAGACCGATTGATTATTTTAAAGCTTTATCTTTTGCGAATCAGACGTGCTTGTATTTTTCGTACAAGGCCAGAACCTTGGGCAGGGCGCGCTCAAAGGCGTCGAGCACATCGGGATCAAAGTGTTTACCGCGCTCTGCGCGAATAATGCCCATGGCCTGCTCAACAGGAAAGGCCTGTTTATAAGGCCTCTTTGATGTCAGTGCGTCAAATACATCGGCCAGCGCGACAATACGTGCCGACAAGGGAATCTCCTCGCCACGCAATCCCTTGGGATAACCACTGCCATCATATTTTTCGTGATGGGCCTCCGCAATCTCGATACCAACACCGAAAACACTGCGCCCCACGGCATTCATCTGTCGCTCACAACGACGCAACACCTCGCCACCGATGGTGGGGTGTTGTTGCATGATCTTGAATTCCCGTTCATCCAGCTTACCCGGTTTCAACAGAATTTCGTCATTGATACCGACCTTACCGATGTCATGCATAGGGGCGAAGCGCTGGATATCGCGCACGTAGCGGTTGTCGATAAGCGAGCGCCAGCGCTCCTGCACACCCAACTCCTGGGCAATATAGGCGGCGTAGCGACTCATACGAAACAGATGATCGCCGGTCTCCGGATCGCGACTCTCTGCCAGTTTTGCCAGCCCCTTGACGGTGGAGATCACCAGACTCTCCATGCCTATGGTCTTTGCCACACTATTACTGACCTGCTCGGCAATATTACCGAGAAACTCCTGTTGCTGGCTGTCATAGGCAAGGGCGGGCCGGGCGGCAAACACCAGAACGGTTTTATCCAGCACATTGCCCGACAAGGGCATATAAAAGATCGATTGCAGACTGTTACTCAGCAGTCGTTTTATAAAGCCATCATTCTTCCATTCCGTTTCATTAACCAGTGTTGTGCAGGAGCAGAAGGCCTGGCGTCCGCCCACCACCCGTGCAAACAACGAATTCCGAAATTCAAACTGCTCATGTTCGTCGAGGCTAAATCCACCGTTACTGAACAAGCGATCCAGCTGGTAACTCTCCTGATCAGGCGTGGTACGCAACAAGCCAATCCACTCCACCGGCAGAAACGCGGGAAATTCCTCGAACAGGCAGTGCAGGGTTTCGTCTAAATTTTCAGCCTGATTGATGCGATCGGTCATACGGAACAGCGTCGATACTCGATAACTGAGCTGGTTGAAGGTGGCGGCCATAACGCCGATTTCATTGTCGCGAGTCACGGCGATACGATGACCAAACTCACCCGAGGCGACTCGCCGGAATCCAGCGACGGCCTTATCCAACGGCCGGAAAATACGCCGATAGAGTATCAGCAGAACACTTGCGCTGATCATAAGCATCAATAGCACCGCCCCCTGATCCAACAATTTGATCTGGTGCAGCTTGTATTCCATCATGGCGCGGAACTCACGCGCCAGATCATCGCTGCTGGCAATGATCTTGGCTTCATTGGTGATAATATATTTGGCCACCTCGTCCAGATTAGGCGTGCTGCCGCCAGAACTCAGGTAGACCTGCAGACCTTGTCGAAACAATACCCATTCGTCGGCGGTCTGGTCCATACGTGCCCGTGCCCGGGCATTCCATGTACAGATCAGGCGCACCGGTTGATCGGTGATACTGGGTACTTTGGGTTTCTCCGGTTGAGTGAATCCGGCAATCAGGTGAGCGGAAATACTGCGCCGCTTCAGTGACAGGACGATTTCATCATAACCGGCGATCAGCATGTCCAGATCTTGCCCGTAGCCGCTACGTTGCGCAGGAGCCAACTGCAGAAAGTGGCTGCTTTGATTGACCATAGTCTGGGCGATAACCCGCAACTGCCCGGTCAGATTGAGGATCAGGTAGTCATGTTGGCGCAAATTAAGTAGATAGAGGGTGGTCGAGACAATCCCCACCAACAGTGCTATTTGCAGAAAAATAATCAACAGAATTTGTGATTTTATTGATTTGAACATGGCTAACGGGGCAACTCGCGGGACACGACAGGGTTATCGGCGCATAGCAGCCCACTATTTAGAATTATGCTTAAACTAAGGGAAACTGCTAGAATCACGCCATGAAACTGCAGGTCATTCCCGTCACCCATTACCAACAAAACTGCTCCTTGTTGGGCTGCAAAATCACCGGCCTAGGGGCCTTGATCGATCCCGGCGGCGAGTCGGAGCGTCTGATTGCCGCCGCCAAGACAGCCAATATTCAGGTGGACAAAATCCTGTTGACCCATGGCCATCTCGATCATGTGGGCGCTGCCCTGGATCTGTCCCAACGCCTGGGCATTCCCATTATCGGTCCACAACAAGAGGATGCCTTCTGGCTGCAGGCGCTGCCGCAACAGGCACAGATGTTCGGCTTTGCGCCCCTGGAACCTTTTGAACCGCAGCAGTGGTTGCACGACGGAGACAGTATCCGGGTGGGCGAATTGGAGTTGGAGGTCATTCACTGCCCTGGTCACACACCGGGCCATGTGGTCTTTTTTCTGCGCCAGCATATGACCGCATTCGTCGGTGATGTACTATTCAACGGTTCTATCGGCCGCAGCGACTTCCCACGCGGGGATCACACCACACTGATTAACTCCATCAGGCACAGGCTCCTTCCCCTGGGTGACGATGTGCAATTCGTCTGCGGACACGGACCTGACTCAACCTTTGGTAACGAGCGACTGCACAATCCGTTCCTGAAATAATCCCACCACAGTAAAAATTCGCCAATCTATTCTTGCCATAGTCGATCTATTGTTTCGATTAAAAGTCTCTTGGTTGTTTTCGACATCATCTGCTAGAGTCGACGAATTAAGTCCTATTCAATCAGCGCTGCATACAGACATTCTTGAAAGGAGTTCACCATGATCATTTTCTATCGTATTCCCAGTGAAAGCCCCAATATTCGCAAGATCAGCCTGATGCTGGCAGAGACCGGACTGCCCTATGTCGTGAAAATGATCGACGCCCACGACAGCGACAGCGTTAATACTGAATTTCAGCGTATCAGCCCTAACGGCACTGTGCCGGCAATCCTGGATACAGACACTGGTATTAGCCTGTTTGAATCGGCAGCCATACTGCAATATCTGGCCGAAAAAACCGGTCTATTGCTGTCCGATGACCAGGCGACACGTGCGATAACACAGCAATGGCTGCTGTTCGAAGCGGCCAATGTCTGCCCGGCCATGATCGAATTACACCACTATATTCTGCATGACGACGGTGAAACACCACAGTCGATATTTGAACGCTATAAAACCCAATTGACACGTTATTGCACAATCCTGGACCAACAGCTGTCGAATCGCGAATATCTGGCTGGTGACTATTCCATAGCCGATATTGTGCTCTACCCATGGGGAGCTGCGTTAGAAGACATGGCCGAGATAAACCTGAAGGATTTCCCCCATCTGCACGCCTGGATTCAGAGCATTGATGGTCGTCCGGCCGCTCAGCAGTCTTTGCAACAGGATCCGTCACTAAGTCACTGGTGCTTTCATAAAGGCAACGTGCAATTGTGCGGTCACGCTTAGTGTTCTCGCGTTTCAGCCTCTTCTTCGGCGGTTTTACGCTTTTTCTATTACCTGTCACCCAGACATTGGGTGCAGATTTACCCAACATTGAAGATCAAACCACCATCAATGTCATTTTCGATGGCAACGGTTTACACATTGGAGTTCAATCCCCGGCTGTAGACATAGTCGGGTTTAACCACTCACCGGTCAACGACACTGAAAAGCAACTGGTTAAACAGGCGATAACGTGGCTAAAACAACCGGAACTCGGTTTCGAACTGCCCAATGGAGGATGTCAACTGGACTTTGCCGACGTCGATTCCGGACTGCTTAACAACGCGTCATCGATCGCTTACGCCGGCTTTTCGGCGGAATATCGATTCGAATGCCATTCACTGGGCTCTCTTAGATACATCAAGGTCAACTATTTCGACCAATCTCCGGCTATCAAGACAATCAGCGTTGTTGTCCTGCGAGGACAAGATAAGCTTGACCTGTCAATCAACGACCGTAATCGTCTGATAAGCTGGTAGCGTAGCCCGAACACCATCCCTGACATATTTATTGTATACGCTCACGTGGACTGTTGGCGGATTGTTGGTTGCTGGCCGGTGTTCACATACCTTGAGCGTTTTGTTTACGACCAATCCGACACCTAAGGCAATCGGAATGTTCATGACCCATGCGGATTTTTTTATCCGCGCTGTGGTTGTTGTTTTTAATAGACTTCTTCTTTTGTATTTTTTAATTCGATTTTTTAAGTGAACTTAGGCTATCAGTATAAATTACGCACAAACTGAACTTGGAGAAAGTTTACTTGTTTAGCTAATTCATAGAAAAATGTTCTATTTTTACCAAATCGCAATCATTAAACCCCTACCATAGAAACTCTGCATTGAAAATATTATAATTGTTCAAAAGCAAATAATCGTTTTCAGACTATGCACGCCGACTGCTGATTCTACGTAATTTACAATATCAATTATTTGCTTGTTCCCGACTAACGAATTCAAGCTATATCCACCCAATCACTTTTATCATAACCAATTGCTCACACTAGCCAGCTTATTCAATAGTAAATAAATTTTTAAGATTGTTCTGGATTCTAATCTCGTAAGCGCTTTTAGTACCTGAATCGCAAATAATGGACGTCCCAAAGTGAAAACCTATTGAACACTGACTTTGCTATGTTGTGCACGAAATCGATATTTCCCTTGAACGCTTGACATACTAGGACGACCATCCTAGTATCTTGGTAAATATTAGGGCATCCGTCCTATTTCCAAATAACGAGGAAAGAGTGTCTACTGAAAATACACGCACAGTTATTGTTCAGGCAGCTGACCGTTTGTTTTATGAACACGGCTTTGAGAACACCTCATTCGCGGCCATTGCTGAAGCCGTGGGGATATCTCGGGGAAATTTCTATCACCACTTCAAGAGTAAAGACGAAATTTTGGCAGCAGTGATTGCATTACGCGCCCAGAAAACCCAAACCTTGCTGGACACGTGGGAGCGAGACTCAACAACCCCCAAAGAACGCATAGGCTGCTTTATCAATATTCTGATAATGAACCGCACAAAAATACTCAAGTTTGGTTGCCCGGTGGGCACCTTGTGTAGCGAACTGGCAAAACTGGAACATGATCTTCAGAATAATGCCACGGAGCTGTTTTCTATGTTTAGAGGCTGGTTAAAACGCCAATTTACACAATGGGGATTTAAAGAAGAGGCCGATGCCCTGGCCTTACACGTACTCTCCTTTAGTCAAGGAGTTGCCACCCTGGCAAACGCCTTCAAGGATGAAAGATTTGTGCAACGTGAGGTAAGGCAAATGCATCTGTGGCTTGATGCGCTGTCATAACCGTAGACTACATTTTTCCGACGATAACAACTTAACAAGGAGGACATGTGTTTACGATATTTCTAACATTTTCCAACAACAAGGGAAGAGCAGGTGAATTTATGGCCGCTCACAACGACTGGATCAAGCGGGGATTCGATGACGGTGTATTTTTGCTGGTCGGCAGTCTCCAGCCCAATCGAGGCGGCGCCCTTTTGGCTCACAACACATCACTGGCCGATTTGGAGAGGCGTGTCGAGCAAGATCCCTTTGTCGCCGAGGGCGTTGTAAATGCGGAAATATCGGAAATTTCTCCAGCACGTACAGATGACCGGTTAAATTTTCTAATTGGGCAATGAATTCGACGTTGTCGATAAGGAATACATCATGGCTAACACCTACACCGGTCCAGACGGCAAAGCACGTTGTCAGTGGTGCGGATCGACACCCGAGTTTCTCGACTACCACGACCGTGAATGGGGATTTCCTGTTAGCGACGATCATCGGCTTTTCGAAAAGATCTGTCTCGAAGGCTTTCAGTCTGGCCTAAGCTGGCGCACCATCCTGGTCAAACGTGAGAATTTTCGAAAGGCATTTGACCATTTTGGCTTCAATAAAATAGCGCACTTTACACAGCGCGATGTCGAACGCCTGCTCAAAGATGAAGGAATTGTTCGACATCGCGGCAAGATCGAGGCGGTAATCAATAATGCCCAACGGGCAAAGGAAATGGTTGCACAGGAGGGATCGCTGGCCGCCTATTTCTGGCGGTTCGAACCTGACGCTAAGAGTCTGGGCAAGCCCCAGAGCGTCTCCTCCTCAACCGAGTCAGTGGCCTTGTCCAAAGACCTAAAAAAGCGCGGCTGGAAATTTGTCGGCCCCACCACGGTATTTGCCTTTATGCAGGCAATGGGATTGTACAATGATCATCTTGACGGATGTATCACGCGCAAGCTGGTCGAACAGGCACGCAGGACATTTAAACGCCCAGGTAGTTAAGGTGCGCACCAGAAGGCGAATCTAACTTGACTCAATCAGTATTTTAGCCAAAAGTTGTTGTGTGAAGTGCAGCTGAATTCACGTGACAAAGTGCGTAACATACAGTCAACCTGCACAGCCGTATTAACTACTTCGTCAAAGGCAATGCTTTTGAAAACCGATACGCAAAAAATATTTTGCTGTCTTATAGCTGCCAGCCTGGTCAGCCATCAGGCATTCGCCGATGTGGATTACCCAAACAAATTATCCTGGCAATTCGACACCTCCACTCTGGAAATATCACTCTACAACGATTTACAGGACCTCGATTTCGAAACAAACAACGGCCCCATCAACAGGATCGCATTTGAGCACGGTGATTATGGCCTGTCTTACGGATATAGCTTGGGAAGAAGTGAAGAATCCATCAGTTTAACGACACAGGCCCAGGACTTTCACGGTTTTTACTATTTTGAAAATAACGGTTTTGATTTCTATTTTCAGGAATATCGCGGTTATTACCTCAAATCAGAACTAGACGAACAGACATTACTGTACCGGAAGCTGGAGGCACGCACCTACACCTTAAATTACTATCAAAAGGTGGCGGGTGATGGGCGCATACGATCCATGAACAAGCCGATCACCAGCCCAATGAAGCTGTCCAAGCTCTATTTCCTCATCGCCGGAATTTCCGATCGCCAGTTGATTGGCGAAAACCCTATCATACCTGACCGATATACCGCGGATTTTAGTACTATCGACAGCCTAACCGAGTATCATGTCGTCAACGCCACCTTGTCCGGTGGTGGTTACCTCTCTTATCACGTTGGACCCTGGTATGTGAATGGCGGCCTGAGTGCCGGCTTCGGTTATCCTATCAGCCGGCCATCAGACGATATCGCTACGGAATATTCCATCAAGGTTAATATAAAGGTTAGCATGGGCTATTCCGGCCCAAGATACGGTTTCGGCCTGGAGGCCGCCAATGACTCCGATGCCTTTATAGTCGCCGACGATAACACCCTCCAATTTCACTCCATAACCGTGCGAATCATACTCATCTCCTATGCATTCTAACGCTTAACACTCTCAGTAGGTTTTGTAAGGCAGGAATTTTCCGCTCATCTCGATGTGCACCCTGTCACCTGCAGCATTGGGCTCGCGCCTGATATCCATCGAGAAATCAATTGCGCTCATGATACCGTCACCGAACTCCTCATGGATCAGCTCTTTGATACTTGTCCCGTAGACGTTGATCAACTCATAAAAACGGTAGATCAGCGGATCAGTTGGTATCGATGTTGGTAACGATCCTTTGTAGGGGACAACCTGCAACATTTCGACTGCCTCGGGTGGCAGGCCCAAAACATCACCCACCTTTCCCGCCTGTTCTGTTGTCAGGGTCATCTGGCCCATCAGGGCTGCTGTAGTCCACTCCTTACTCTGGCCGACTATTTCCGCGATGTGAGCCCAGCGTAGTCCTTTACGGCGTTTGTTCAACAAAATGAGGTTGGTCACTTCTTCACGAGTCATACTAGCTCCTTTCGACGATGATGATACAAACCGTCAGTGGCCGGAATTGATAAAGACAATCAAACCAACCACCACACAAAACAAGAACATTGAAATTCCTTGCCAAAAAACAACGGGATTGCGCTCCAAAAGTGGTGGGCGCGTTTTGCGAAGAAATTCCGGATTAGGACGACGCAGGTCATAAAGAAATTCCGATATCTCCTGGTAACGCCTGTTGGGGTCCGGCTGCAGGGCCTTTTTTAGGGTTTCGTCAATCCACACTGGAATATCACTATCTAATGACAGAACCGACTGGTATCGAAGTTTTCTCTGCGCCATTGCAGTGCGGGCCTTTGCCACCTCCGCGCCATAAGGCAGACGACCACTGATCAATTGGTAGGTAATCACTGCCAGGGAAAAAAGATCTGATCGGGTTGTACCGCCATTCCCCAAAAAGTACTCCGGCGCCATATACTGGGCTGTGCCCAGCATATCGTTGGCAGAATGATATCCAGTCAACTCGGCTAACCCGGCAACGCTGGCTGAACCGAAATCGAGAATCTTCACCGTTCCCTCTTTGTCGATAATTATATTGTTTGGTCTCAAATCCTGGTGCAACATCTCCAGGCGATGGAATGCCTGCAATCCCTTGGCTATCTGTTCAACCAGATTCCGCACTGTTTCGATATCCGGGTTAGGATGATCAGCCATCCACTGCGCAAGACTCTGACCCTCAACATATTCGCTGACGCTATAAAAGTAGTTCCGCTTACGCTTTCGGGCGACAGCCTTAACCACATGTGCATTGTCAATCCTTCTGGCTACCCATTCCTCCAACTGGAATCGGTCAAGGTAGGCGCGGTCGCCACGTAAATCCACCGACGGCATTTTCAGGGCGACTTGTTCATCACTGCTCAGATCTACAGCCAGATACACGTGACTGCGACTGCTGATATGAAGTTCACGCAATATCCTGTATCCGTCAAACTCCATACGCGCGGACAGCATGGGTGGGAATGGCTTATCTTTGAATTCATGGATCAGCTCATCGGCAGCAGGCTTCGGAAGTTGATCCACGCTGACAATTTGCACCGAGAGGTTGTCATCGCTACCCCGGTCAAAGGCCTCACTGACGATTACCCTGGCGGCTTCGTTCAAATCATGACCGTAATCACGAATAGCGCGTGCAATTGATTTTTCATCAATGAACTCATAGACGCCGTCAGTGGCCAGGAGAAAAATGTCGCCCTTTTCGATGCGAAGTTCGCGATAATCGATTTCCAATTGCTGCCCAATACCCAGCGCCCGATTCAAATAATTCTGATCGCGGGAAATCCACAGACGATGGTCTTCTGTCAGTTGCTCGAGCAGTCCCTCCTGCAAGCGGTAGATACGTGTATCGCCGGCATGAAACAGGTGGGCTGTATTGGACTTGATAATCAGCGTGGAAAACGTACAGACATAACCACGATCGCGCTCGTATCGGTATTGGCTCTGGCGGGTCTGCGCGTAAAGCCAGGAGTTGGTTGCGCTTAATACACGTTGCACTGAGGTCTTGACGCTCCAGGCGTCAGACGTGCTGTAGTAATCCTCGAGAAACCCCATCACAGCGGTCTTACTGGCAATCTGGCTCACCTCGCTGCTACTGATTCCATCGGCAAGTGCAATGGCTATTCCTTTGGTACTAAGCAACGGTTCTTTTGGAATGTAGACGCCGTAAAAATCCTGGTTGATCTCTTTGCGGCCTTGATCGGAATATTGTCCGATGGATAGTTTTAACTGGTCACCCATGGTGGAACGGGTCTTGTCAGCTACTGCGGACAAGACCCCGCCTCCTTATCGACTTGCGCTACGTTGGGGTGCTGTTCTTACATGGGTACTGTAAAGAGTCAAACCGGTAAAGGCCAATCCTCCCACCAAGTTACCCAAGGCGGTCGGTATCTCATTCCATATAAAGTAGTCATACACGGAAAAACCACCACCCATAATCATGGCGGAGGGAAACAGAAACATATTGACCACGGAGTGTTCGAACCCCATGAAAAAGAACAACATGATTGGCATCCACATGGCAATGGCCTTGCCACTGACCGAGGTGGATATCATAGCGCCGACAACACCCATGGAGACCATCCAGTTACACAACATGCCGCGAAGAAAAATTGTCAGCCAACCCTGCGCACCATGTTCGGCGTAACCGAGAGTACGCGCCTCGCCAATGCCGGCTATTTTCTGACCGACCACACCGGGTTCTGTAGAAAAGGCAAAGGTAAATACGATGGCCATCATGATTGCCGTGGTCAGTGCACCGGCAAAATTGCCGATAAACACCAGGCCCCAGTTTTTTAAAACGCCATTCAAAGTCACACCGGGGCGTTTGTCCAGCCAGGCCAAGGGAGTCAAAACAAAAACTCCGGTCAACAGATCGAAACCCATGAAATAGAGCATAATAAAGCCAACGGGAAACAGCACGGCACCCAAAATAGGCGATCCTGTTGTTACCGTTACAGTAATGGCGAACACCGCGGCAAGCCCCAGTATCGCGCCGGCCATAAAGGCGCGGATCAGGGTATCGCGGGTGGACATGAATATCTTCGATTCACCGGCGTCGACCATCTTGGTGGCGAACTCGGCAGGCGCTAAATAGGCCATAGTCTCTCCTTCTCTCTTATGCGTGTTAAAGCGATAGTTATGTAAAATAAACGACACGACATCGTTGGTAACACATGCATAGCAAGGGGCAGGCCAAACACTGTAGGGCACTTCAAGTGTTTGTTTATTCGTTGTTTTTCGTTGTTAGCGGATAATTTTTAAGACAGTACCTTAGCAATCAGCACTATTTGGAGGCAGAGGGGAATAGATCGGCATTGTTTTGGTGCAAGTCCACGATGGCGCTATCAGTTTTTGTTTTTGACCTTTACACCGGACAAAAAGCTGCGCCTCGTTTAGAAGCGCATCAGATACTGCAGGGCCAGACCGTATTGTACCTTTTCCGGCTGGTGATCTTTTTTGAATACCGGGTTAACGGATTCTGCATAGGTGGCTTCGCAGCGCAGAGAATTATTTTTACTGACAGCGTACGTCAGGGTCAGTGTACTCACATTGGCCTGGTCATAACCGTAGACACCGCTATTACCGTCATCGAAATATTCCTGGCGCAGGGCCAGGGAGACACTGCTCCAGCGGTGTTGATAATAGATAGCCGCGGCTATCGCATCATCATCGCGCCAGTCAAGATCATCATACA
>DKAX01000224.1 GCA_002450975.1 Proteobacteria bacterium UBA6915 | reverse complement strand
AGCCCCTGCAATTCACCGGTAGGCATCAAATAGAGTCGGTCACCGGCGAAGCCCACCACCTCGGCTTCGATCTTGGTATTACTGCCCGTCGACACCATGCAACGGGCGCCAATCGGCGCCTGACACCCCACGGCCTCCAGGGTCAGTCCCACCATGCGGGTCAATTTCCCTTCCACAACCATGGTCGGCGGTGTTTGGATGCGATCCTGATAATTTTGCAGGCAGCGCGACCAGATACCGCTACGCTGATTTACCGGCGGTGCGACAACACGATCGCTATAGGCCTTGAGTCGTTGAGTCCATACCTTGCCGCGTTCATTGACTGGATCGTCACTCATGGCCGCCCCTGTCTCCTTCACGCTCACCTCCCAGGGCCTTGGCAATAATCGCCGCCAAGCGCGTCTCCACGCTGGCATCCACTTGTGAGGTCTCGGTCATGACACGGCAACCACCGCGGGTAATGATCGGGTCCTCGACGATCTTCCAATTCATATCACCATCGGAAATGGACAAGGCGTCGCGCACCAAACCGGCGTCCTCCGGGTGGAGAAACAGACGTACATTGCGAGAGGCCGCCGGTAGTGCCGTCAACGCCTCCCGTACTACTGCCACCACCTGTCCCGGATCGATTTTCAACTCTCTGCGCACCAGGTGTTTGGCAACGGACATCGCCAGGGTCACCAGTTGGTCCTCCACCTCCTTGTCCAGTTCGGCGAAAGGTGAGTGTAACAATGACATTATCTGCTCAAGATAAGCGACCTTCTCTGCCATCTCCTTTTGCCCTTCGGCATAGGCCTGTGAATAACCTTCGGAATGCCCCGCCTGAAAACCCTCGTCCTTTCCCTGGCGACGGCCGTCTTCATATCCTTTCGTCTTCCCCTCTTGGTGCCCTTGTTGGAAGCCCTCGTCATAGGCCTCTTTCTGTATTTGCTCGATCTGACTGGCAGTCAAATTGTTGAGCCCACGCT
Organism: Proteobacteria bacterium UBA6915; assembly: GCA_002450975.1. GTDB lineage: Bacteria > Pseudomonadota > Gammaproteobacteria > UBA6915 > UBA6915 > UBA6915. The sequence goes on along the minus strand of DKAX01000224.1, from coordinate 21,260 downwards.
CCTCACCACCCTCCCGGGAAAAATTTTCCGGATGATAGTGACCGGAGTCCAGGAAATCCCCCCCGTCCCCCTCAAGATTGGGCAATTGCCAATTCTCGACCTCACCCTGGTCTTCGGTTATGACCTTCTTAGACGAACTCATCACCCTTACCACCCAGACTCAAATCACCGGAATCGGCCATACGCCGCGCCACTGCCAACACCTCTTTCTGTGCGGCCTCCACTTCGCTGATACGTACCGGACCCTTGACCTCCAGATCCTCTTTCAACATTTCCGCAGCACGTTTGGACATATTGGCGAACACCTTGTCCTTCAACGACTCGTCCGCCCCCTTCAAGGCCAGTACCAGAGTCTCGGAAGAGATCTCGCGCAACAGGGTCTGCATACTCTTGTTGTCGATGTCGTTCAGATTTTCAAATACAAACATCAAATCCTGTATTTCCTGCCCCAGATCGGCATCCATCTCCTTGATGGAGTCGATAATCTCGCCCTCCATGGAGCTGTCGACATTGTTCAGGATATTGGCAGCCGCCTTGACCCCGCCGATGGCGGAAGATTTCAGGGCGCTGCTGTTTACTGTGAATTGTTTCTCCATGATCTCATCGAGCTCATGCAGGGCGGACGGTTGGATGCCATCCAGTGTGGCGATACGCATGATGACATTGGTACGAATCTGATCCGGCAACATGGACAGCACCTCGCCGGCGTGTTCCGACTCCAGATAGGAGAGGACAATGGCGATGATCTGCGGGTGTTCTACACGTATCATTTCCGCGACCGCTCGCGGCTCCATCCACTTCAGTGCCTCCATACCCTTGGATGCACGTCCCATCATAATGCGGTCGATCAGATTGTCGGCCTTGTCCTCGCCCAGTGCACCGACCAGTACATTGCGGATATAGGCCTCAGCATCCAGACCCAATGTGGTCTGATCACCGATCTCCTCGACAAACTCCGCCAGAACAGTACCTACGATGTCCCGGGTAACATTGGACAAACTGGCCATGGCCACACCCAGCTTCTGTACCTCTTTGGGTCCCAGGTGCTTCATCACCTCGGCTGCATCTTTCTCGCCCAACACCAACAACAGGACCGCAGCCCGCTGGACTCCAGTCAATTTGGTCTTGGCCCCGTCAGCCGACTTCTGCAATCCGCCCTCAGCCATCGCCGTCCACCCAGTTCTTCAATACCTGTGCAACTCGTCGCGGGTCTTCAGAGGCATGCTTTTTCACGATATCGAGATTGCTCTGATAACGTTGCTCCTCTTCACTCTTCACCGGCAACATGTCTAAATCCGCAGAGCCGGCAGGAAGCATTTGGCCATCAGCCCCCATCAACAGATGGTGCAGATCCGCCTCCTCCTCGGCACGTGCCGCCTGGGCACTTTGCGACAGACCTTTCAACATGGGTCTAAGCACAAGTATAAATAGCAAGATCACTAGTAGGGTCGCCACACCCAGGTTTATCAGACTGTGCCCCCAGGCGCGTTGATACCATGGTATATCGGGCAATGGTTCGAAATGATCTTTCAGAAAGGAGCTGTTGATGACATTGACACTGTCCCCACGCTGGACATTGAAGCCAATCGCCTCTTTGACCAATCCAGTGATACGCTCCAACTCTTCGGGTGTGTGCGGACGCCTGACGGCAGCGCCGTTTTCCACGCCGACAAAGCGATCATCCACCACTACTGCCACAGACAGGCGCCGCAGTCGTGTCGGTGAATTTCGCACATGACTCAAGGTACGATCGACCTCGTAGTTGTTGGTTGCCTGTTTCTTTTTACTGATTGGTGTTGCCGGCGTGGCAGTATCGCCATTGAGTGTTTCAGGTACAGAGGCAGCCCCCGGAGGTTGATTGGAGAGCGCGCCGGGTACACCGCCATTCATACCCACCGTCTCCTCCTCCTGCGTCTGCTGACTACGCACCGCCGGCGTATCGGGATTGAATGTCTCCTGGGTCTGTTCGCTTTGGGTAAAGTCGATATCCGCCACAACCTGTGCCCGAACCCCCTCTACGCCGACTATGGGAGAAAGAATACCCTCGATCCTTTCGATATAAGACTGCTCGACGCGACGACCATAGTCGAATTGCGAGGCGGACAGTTCCATATCCTGTGACTTGTTTTTCTTGGTAGTCAGCAGATTGCCCGATTGATCAACGATAGTTACGTTCTTCTCCGTCATATCCTGCACGCTGGACGCCACCATATGCACGATCGCCTTGACCTGCTCGTCCTCAAGGGTGCGTCCGGTGCGCAACTTGATCATCACCGATGCCGAAGGCTCGCGCCTGTCCCGCACAAACACTGACTGCTTGGGTAAAGCAAGGTGAACCCTGGCCTGTTCCACGGCGCTGATTTCCATAATGGTGCGCGCCAACTCAACCTCGAGGGCACGATGAAAGCGAGCGGTTTCGAGAAATTGACTGGTACCGAAACTCTGTGGTTCCTGCAACGACTCGAAGCCGACGCCCGTGCTATTTGGCAAGCCCTGCGCAGCCAGTTTCAATCGGGCCTTGTGTATTGCCGACTCTGCGACCATGATCTGGCCGCTATTTTCATCCAATTGGTAGGGGATGTTCTCTTTTTGCAGTATCTCGACCACCTTATTGGCGTCTTTGGCCTCCAATTCTTTAAAGAGTGCTTTGTACTGCGGTTGCTGCGGCCAAAACAACGCGGCCAGAATCAACGTAAATCCGGCAGCTATACCCAGCACTATGCCGAGTTGCCGCCCTTTAGACAGTTCATTGAAACCATCCCACTGCTTCTTGAGATTTTCTGAATTAAAGAGTTCCAGTGCCTTCATGATGATTCTTTTTTATTGGGTTATACCGGTAGATTCATGATTTCCTGGTACGCAGAAACCAATTGTTTCCTAACCTGCAACATAGCATCAAAGGCCACCTTGGCCTTCTGCGAAGCCACCATCACATCGGGTAAATCGACATTGCTGTCACCTTTCTCAAAGGCAGTGACAATGGTCTTGGACAAGGTTTGTAAATCATTCACCTTGTCCGCCGCCTGTTTCATGATGTCGCCAAACGGAACCTTGTCACTATTCTCTACTTTTTGATTCTCTTCAGCGGATACGCTATAGGGCAACACGCCACGCTCGATGGAGCTTGCCATCATCCGCATCTGTGACAACATCTCATTGATTGCCAGATCCTTATCCATATCCCCCCCCGTATCACCAACTTAAGTATTGTTGACCGTACTGCCGCCTGGAATCGCAATACCTGCTTCACGCATTCGCGCTATCTTGTAACGCAAAGTCCGCTGACTAATCCCCAATATAGACGCCGCGACCTTACGGCTTCCCATGCCCGATCTTAGCGCCTCCAGAATCAAATTCTGTTCATGGGTTTTTAAATCATCGCCCAGCTTCATATCGACAACGTGCTCCTCCACCAGTTGGGCGCCGTTGTTACGGGCCTTTTTTTCCGAACGGCCACCCCCGAGGCTTTCAAAATGGATATCCTTCTCTTCGATGGTTTCCCCGGTTTGCAGAATCAGCGCGCGCTGCATAACGTTATCCAATTCGCGCACATTTCCCGGCCAGTCATAATCGGCGAGTTTGCTCTGGGCTTGCTCGGATAAGACCGGTATCATGACACCGTTTTGTGAAGAGCGTTTTTCGATAATGCGCTTGGCAATAGGAACGACATCCAGCGGCCTGTCGCGCAAAGGCGGCAAGGCCACTGGAAAGACATTCAGACGGTAATAGAGATCCTCACGAAAGCGTCCCAACTCCACTTCATGGCGCATATCCCTGTTGGAGGTTGCCAGTACACGAACATCAAGCTTGATCAGTTCCTGTCCACCCAAACGCTCAACTTCGCGCTCTTGCAGCACGCGCAGCAATTTGGCCTGCAGACCAAGATCCATCTCTGAGATTTCATCGAGCAACAACGTACCGCCCTGCGCCTGTTCAAATTTTCCCGGACAGGCCTTGTAGGCACCTGTGAACGCACCCTTTTCATAGCCAAACAGTGTAGCCTCCAGCATATTCTCCGGTATAGCGGCACAATTGATCGCTATAAACATTTGTGTAGCACGCGGCGAATGACTGTGAATATATTTGGCCAGAACCTCCTTGCCCGATCCACTCTCTCCGGTGATCATGACGGTGGCATCGGACTCTGCGACCTTCTTGACCATCTCCAGCACCTGAGTGGTTGCGGGATCAACGGCGACAAATTCACCACTGTCAGAAATATTCGCCGGGACAAAACGGCCAACCATATTGACCAACACCTCCGCCTCGAAGGGCTTGACCAAATAGTCGACGGCGCCATCGCGCATCGCCTCCACGGCTTTTTCGATAGTGCCGTAAGCGGTCATCAACATTACCGGCAACTCAGGCCACTTAACCTTGATCCTTTTCAGTAGCGTATGCCCGTCCATTGGCTTCATCTGCACATCGGTCACAACCATATTGACCTCTTCATTTTCCAGGATGGCCAATGCCTCACCGCCATTACCGGCCACCTCCACGTCATATCCGGCCAAACTCAACGTGTCGGTCAATGCCTCACGCAGGGCTACATCGTCCTCTACTACCAATATCGTCGCCTGACTCATATCATTCCCCTTCATGTGTCACTTGTTTTTTCTCCGCTGTCGGTACTTTCTGCGCCAACGGGTCACTCTCTTTCTCGCCAGACCTGGAAACAGGAAGGCGTATCACAAAAGCCGTTCCCTGACCTGGGCGGGACTGTAGAAATATCTCCCCCTTGTGAGCTGCGACCACTGTCTTTACCACGGCCAAACCCAGCCCAGTTCCCTTGTCCCGCGTGGTAAAAAACGGCTCGAAAATCTTTTGCTGCATCTCCTCCGGAATACCAACACCCGAATCACGCACCAGTATTTCGATATCGCCATCCTGATCCAGCCTGGCGGCAATGATCAGTTGACCATTGTTTCCCATGGCCTCGATTGCGTTGTTGATAAGGTTTTGCAGCGCGCTCGCCAGAATGTCGGCATTGCCAAGAACGCCGACCTCCTCGCCAACCTCATTGACAAATTGAAGTTCCGTATGGCTGTTTTTGATAGCCGAATCAGAAATGCTGAGGGTATGTTGCAGTAATTGATTGATATTAACGAACGACGTCTCACCGAATTCACCACGTGAAAAAATCAACATATCGCGCACCAGACTCTCCAGGTGACGGATACAGGCAAGCATCTTTTCCACATAGCTGTGCCGTTGTTCATCGGTAACCACTGATCGTTTCAGGCTGGAGGCATAGAGCAGCGCAGAAGAGAGTGGCGTACGAATCTGATGGGCCAGGGATGCGGCCATCTTGCCCATGGAGGTCAGACGCTCCTGTTGATTGAGCTGATTCTGCAGGCGCCGGGTCTCGGTTACATCCATCAACATGACGATCTGACCGGGCTCTTCATTCAGTGGATTCGTGGTAATACTGACCCGTCTGCCGTCACGCAATGAGATCTCATGTCCGTCATCGACCTTTGGGGCGAAGGCTCGTTGGATGATATCGCGCCAGGCAATACCCAGGAGCGGTTCATCTAACATAGCTACTGCAGCGGGATTGAATTCGCGCACCACACCGGCAGCGTCGATCACAATAACGGCAGCCGGTAAGGCCTTGAGCAAAATGGTCAGCCGATCGGCCAAACGCTCTTTTTCTTTTAGATGGAGGAATTGTTCGTTGCGGGAATGGGTCAGTTCCTCGTCCAACTGCGATACGCGGTTCTCGAGGACCTGATAGGTTGAAGCCAGTTGTTCGGATAACTCGTTGAAGGTCTTAAAGACCTCCTGCAAGCCTTCCGGTTGATCTTTTACCGATCGATTCATCTGCTGGTTCCCGCTGGGGTTTGCCGGCCGGCAAAAATTGCCGGCCAATCAAACACAAAAGAGCAAGAACCATGCCCGAGTTAAAATCCTTTTGATTCAACAAGTTACAATGTCCGCTCGGGCAAGCGGTCAAATTCTTGTCAGATCTTCGCTGCGCTGTAATCCATATTTGCGCAGTTTTTCCACCAGGGTGGTGCGGCGCATATTCAGTCGCTTGGCGGCATGGGCAACCACGCCGTCACTCTCATCCAATGCCTGCTTTATCAAATCCAGCTCCAGATTACTCAAATGTTCCTTGAGATCCAGGCCATCCTTGGGTAAGCGAGGCTGACTGAAGCTAACAATACCTTCATAAGATGGAACAACCATGCTGTCCTGGCCGCCAGTGTTTGTCGATGCCCCCATGTGCGGACGGAATTTTTCCGGCAGGTCATGTACATCAACCACTCCATAGGGAAACATGATGACCAGGCGCTCCACCAGGTTGGACAATTCACGTACGTTACCCGGCCAGCGATACTGGCATAACGCCATGGTGGCCGCCTGAGTAAAACGCACGGAACCGCGCTTTTCGTGTTCCAAACGCGCGATCAGTTCATTGATCAACAGGGGGATATCCTCCGCCCGGTCACGCAAAGGCGGCATATCTATGGGAAATACATTCAGACGATAAAACAGGTCTTCACGGAAATTACCCTCCGTAATCTGTTCTTCCAGATTGCGATGGGTGGCAGCGATGATGCGTACGTTGGCATTGATGCTTTTATTGCTACCAACTCTTTCGAAAGTCCTTTCCTGCAAGACACGTAACAACTTGACCTGCATGGGCAGACTCATGTCACCAATTTCGTCGAGAAACAGGGTACCTCCTTCTGCCAGTTCAAAACGCCCCTGACGAGCGGAGATCGCACCGGTGAAGGCCCCTTTTTCATGACCGAACAATTCACTCTCGAGCAATTCACCGGGGATCGCCCCGCAATTCAACGGTACAAATGGCTTGTCACGCCGCGAAGAATGATAATGCAGATTGCGTGCAACCACCTCTTTACCGGTTCCCGACTCGCCAAGGATCAATACTGTCGCCTCGGAATCGGCCACCTGTTCGATCATGCGGCGCACATTGCGAATGGCTCGGCTATTACCCACCAGGCTGCGGAACAGCTCCAACGATTGACCAGAGGGCGCCGCATCGTTGCTGACGCGATAGACCTGCGCGCGATGCAGTACATCGGTAACCTGAGCATACTTCAATGGCTTGTCGATATAACCGAACACTGCCGATGCCAGCGTTCGTTGTATCCCCTCTTTGGTCTGCCTGTCCACCAACAATACAATTGGCAGCCTCTCATCCAGTTGTTTAATTTGCTGGCAGATCTCCAGGAGTTGAATCTCCGGCACACTGCCTCCCCCCAATAACAATGTTTGATATTCACCGGTATCCTTACGCGCTGATTGCCAATCGGCAAAACCGATCTGGTCTACTTGAATATCGATAAACTCAAACACCGCAGTCAGGCGGTTGTTTTCATACTTGTCATCGTTTATCAGTAAAACCTTGTTGACTTCTTGCATTACCCCCCCTTTATAACAACGCGTAGTAATATGGTCGCTTTCGTTTCGACGACCTGCTCAGCCCCATCACCAAAGTAAAACACAAGATTCAAAAATGTCAAAAAATTGTCGCACCGAACTATAACTATTTATTTTTGCTAAATATTATGGGAGGGCAATATACAATATTCACAAGGTGGCACTGCTAGCAAAAAGAGGGGAGTTTAACTAGAAAGAACTTAAAAAAAACTTCACTTCGTATTCGTTTTATAGGCCTGTGTTGCTTTAATACCGGTGTCTACACGGCGGATTTGGCTAATGATCGCCTCCTGCTCCGCCTCTCCCATGGCAACAATTGCTTTATCAATCTCTAAAATATGTTTGATACTTTCAATGACAAATTGAATATCCGTCGGGGTCATGGGGGTGGCAAACAGTTTCTCTAAAACCGCCTTTCTATCCTGTTCCAGAATCAGAAGCCTATCCCATTCCTTACTCTTGGCAAGCCCCTGCATTTCATTGGTCATATCTTGAAGTTGGAGCAGTAAGCCGTGAACCTCTGCAGACACCTGTCCTTCTTCGGGCTCATCGGCATTCATGAGGATATTTTCCTGTTGTCACATCAGACTATAATGACTACTTCGCAGACTCGGCTGCATGATTCTCGCCAGGGGCACCTTCCGCCGTAGCAGTCAGACTTGACATCTGCCGCATATCTTCAGGAATGGAGTCCCAACCACTCTTAATGTTTTTCATTATAGCGACGGTTTCATCGATCAACGCTGTACTGTTTTCAATATTCGCCTTGAGTAGCTGTTGACTCATATACTCATAGAGGTTATCGAGATTTTCCGCCAATTCACCACCGGTCTCCCGATCAAGGCTGGAGCGCAGGCCACTAAGAATACCGACTGCCAGGGAAATCTGTTTGCCCTTAGTAGCCAAGTCCTGTCGGGCAATTGCACCGCGCGCCATGGCAACCTTATCCAGGAATCCCTCCATCAACATCTGTATCAACCGATGGGGAGAGGCAAACGCCACGTCGCTCTCTTTACTGACCTTGCTGTACTCATTCAGGGCTGCATTCAAATCTTTAGGCATTGACCGCATAGCTACTTCCTCGACTTTAGGCTGAATATCGTCTTGAAAAACACTCTTTTCCTAACAAGTAATAGGCAATTTCCAAGCCAACATTCTGGTACCTAAAGCGACTATTTCTTATTCAATGAACTCAGGGCGCTAAGTTGCTGCGAGAGATAATTACTGGTCGAATTCAGGTTACCCAGCAGAGCATCCAAATTGGTGTACTGGTTTTGATAACGAGCCTCGATACGCTCCAAACGATACAACAGACGCTCTGCCTGGGTATCCAACGCATCAAGTCTATTATTCAAGCCGTTGGTGCGACCGGTCAAAGTCCCATTGAAGGCGGTAATGCTATCTGCGGCACTGGCCAATCGTGTCGCAAAACCATTGGTCTCATCTGCGAACAATGAAGTTACAGCACTGATATCCGTTGACAAGGCATCATCCAGCTTTGCCTCATCAAGTGTCAACGTGCCATTTTTATCGAACGTTACACCAACTTCCGTCAGGTATTTAAAGGTCCCGCTTCCGGCTGATGTATTCATAACACTCATCAGTCGACGATCCAGGGAAATCAGCGTATTGTCCCCCTCTAGGGTAGCGCCTTCGGCGTGCAGGTTTTTTAGGGTACTGCGAATGGCGTTAAAGGCCGAGACGAACTCCTTGACAGAATTCTTTATACCCGCGTTGTCTACCGACACATCCACCGTTGTCGTACCAACAGCCGACAAATCCAGGGTAATACCGGGAATGGCATCTACGATACTGGTTGTAGTACTGGTCAAGGGAATGCCATTGATCGAATAATCGACACTGGCGTCGACGCCCGTTTTTACCGTCACCGGATCATTGATGCCAGTGACCTCCATCGTATCTTCCAAGTCGCCACGTACCGGGTCATTTGGCGCACCATTTAGATTCCCTGTAGAATCAGCGGAGGTATAGGTACTGGAGAACGAATAACCCGCACCTTGACTGTTGGAGGTCATTACCAGGTAGCCGCCACCACTTCCATCATTGACGATACTGGCAGTGATTCCATAGGCGCCGGTGTTTCCGGTGGCATTATTGATAGCATCACGCAGATCCGTCAGGGAATTGGTGCCGCGCTCCATAATCACGGAAAAGGTCGAACTATCCCCCAGGGTGAAGTCCAAGGTACCGGCACCGACATTGGTAACATCACTAAACAAACCGGAACGAACCTGATGCTCAGAGGCCTGAGTGATGCTATTCACTGTCACATCATAAGAGCCGGCCTGGGCGATACTGGCATTGGATACCGAAACCTTTCCAATGGTCTCGTCAGAGGATGTCGCGGCATATTTTAAAAACGACGATGATGACGCCAAGGCATTCATCTTTGTTTCAAAGGAAGAGAAGGCGCTCTTGACCTGCCCATAGGCGCTGACTTGAGATTTAATATCGGATTGGCGTTGGGCGATACGCTCCAGCGGGGCGCGTTCAACGGCCATAAGCTGAGAAATAATTGCACCGATATCCAGGCCTGAACCTACACCTACGGAAAATATAGAAGCCATTTTCCCTACCTCTCTATGTAACCTAACTATTCACTCAAGCCACAGTCTCTGGCAACAGATTGTCCAGTTCCTGAGCGGATTCGTTGTCTTCCTTCACATGGCGTGCCAGACGCATAACCTCTTCGGAGGGGATCTGACGAATCACCTCGTCGGTCTCCTTGTCCTTGACCTTCACGACTACATCACCACGATCCAAATCGACCGTAAATTCCAGCGCCCGTTGGCGACTGGCGTAATGCTCATTCATCTTAGCAACCGCCTGCGCCAGATCCTGCGCAGCGGCCTCGGAAGATTCCTTTTGCTTACCGGAACTCAGGCTGTTATACACAGACTCCGGCTGTTCCTTACCGCCTGCGGCAGACTCTTGCCGCTGTCTTTGATCCTTCGCTTCCTGATCCGAACGATACTCAAACTTGTCAGCCGGCTGGGCCTCGGTTATCGCAGGAACCACTGCTGATGCCTGCAACTGCACCGATTGACTCTGTTGTCGGACGACATCACTGGTAATATTTTCACCGATCATACGACCTTACCTCCTCAGCCTATGAACGGTGGGGTGGATCCAAAAATCCACCCCGGTACCGCCAGACTGATTTTACTGCAACAAACTCAAAACACTTTGCGGTATCTGGTTTGCCTGTGACAGCATCGAGATACCCGCCTGCTGCAAGATCTGAGCACGTGTCAGCTCGGATGTTTCAGCGGCAAAATCCGCATCGCGGATACGGCTGCGGGTGGCGTTATACGCCTCGATCTGGTCACCCAGATTGCGTATTACCGACTCAAACCGGTTTTGCACTGCACCAAAAGTCGCACGAGTGTTATTGATCAGGTCCAGGGCGTCATCGGCAAAATCGATGGCATTTTGTGCCGCCGTCATAGTAGATACAGAAGCACTGGCATAGATACCACTCATATTGGCATCCTGCAGCAGGCCTACCCCGGACACATCTATACGATAATCCACACCATTGTTGGGACCGATCTGAAATGTGATCGTGCTCAAGAAGGTCGGATCGGCGGAATTAAACAAACGACGTCCGTTAAATTCCGCTGTAGTCAGGATACGCTGTACCTCGGACTGCAACTGGTTAACCTCCTTATTCAGGGAGTTGCGCTCACCGGTACCGTTGGTACCGTTGGCTGACTGAATCGCCAGCTCGCGAATACGCTGTACCGCATTGGTAATCTCGATCAGCGCACTCTCAGCAGTTTGTCCCAGCGAGATACCATCACTGGCATTTCGCGCCGCCACCGTCATACCGCGAATTTGGGCGGTAATACGCTCTGAAATCGCCAGACCGGCGGCGTCATCCTTGGCTGTATTAATGCGCAGGCCGGATGACAAGCGTTTGATGGTTTGCGTTAATGCCCCTTGAGTCTTGTTCAGATTGTTCTGAGACGCAATAGACATTAAGTTCGTCTGTATAATTTGAGGCATGGAAATAGCTCCTCTTATACCGAACTTACCCAGGCCTCAGGCCATAGCAGTCTTCGGTTGGTTTCAACTTAGCGGATATGCTACATGTCCATAAGGAACTTAAGCATTTACCGCTCCCAGTCGTTATATCGTACCTATTATGGAATTTCTTTAGGAAAGGGATCACAACAGGTAACAATTCCCTATATCGGAAGCCTGACCTGCCTGATTAATAAGATTTTTTAGTGAAGAGCTTGCGAGCCGTATTTTATTGCTTTGTGTAAGGAAAAGGCCGGTTTGAACAACCGGCCTCCCCTTTCTTCTATTACTGGCTTACCCCAGCAGACTGAGTACCGACTGCGGTATGGAGTTGGCCTGTGACAACATCGCGATACCCGCTTGCTGCAGAATCTGAGCACGTGTCAACTCGGAAGTCTCAACAGCAAAGTCAGCATCACGGATACGGCTACGAGTTGCACTCAACGCCTCGATCTGGTCACCGATATTGCGGATTACAGATTCAAAACGGTTCTGCACAGCACCGAAAGTCGCACGGGTGTTGTTGATCAGATCCAACGCGGCGTCGGCATTATCTAATGCACTTTGAGCCGCAGTAGCAGTACCTACTGAAGTGTTTGCATAGATACCGCTCATAGTTGCATTCTGCAACAAAGCAACACCGGATACCGCTATCTGATAGTCAGTACCGTTGTTGGCACCGATCTGAAAGGTAACGGAACTCTGATAGGAAGCATCGGCTGAGTTAAACAAGCGCTGACCGTTAAATTCTGCAGTAGTCAGAATACGCTTGATTTCGGCCTGTAATTGCACCACTTCCTTATTCAGAGACTGGCGTTCGCCGGTACCGTTGGTACCGTTAGCCGACTGAACCGCCAACTCACGAATACGCTGGGTAGCATTGGTGATTTCCACCAGAGCTGACTCAGCTGTCTGACCCAGAGATATACCATCACTGGCATTACGGGCGGCTACAGTCATACCACGAATCTGAGCGGTAATACGCTCGGAAATGGCCAGACCAGCAGCATCGTCCTTGGCCGTGTTGATACGCAGACCGGAAGACAGACGTTTAATGGTATTAGTCAAAGCACCCTGAGTCTTATTCAGGTTGTTTTGAGACGCAAGAGACAACAGATTAGTTTGTATAATCTGGGGCATCGTATCTACTCCTCGTTAAAACCGCTCGGTCGTTGTTTTTTTCGCGACCTTTTTTTATATGTAGTGCCGTCGAAGCGACCTGACGGTTTGGTTTAAAATAGCGGATATACTTCCTAACTACCTTGAAGAAAATATCCACCGCTTACAGCCCTACTATCGTCCAAGGCGGCAAACGGCTTTAGGAAATCGGCAATAATTTGCCACTTTGCCGCTCCTATTTTTTGCTTAAATTTTCAAGGCGTTACGCCGACAGGCAAGAAATCTTCATAATGGCGACGTAATTATTTATCTGAAACAGGCAAAATTGGCCTATGTGTTGCATTTAATGTACGGTTTTTCTACTACATAAATGCGACCTGGATTAAACAATGAGCCATAATTACTCCACTAACGGTGGTACAACCGGCGACAATATGCTGAGCCGATTTGAAACCAACCGGTTTAATGAGCTCTTTTTATTTGAAATAAACCGTAACACTTTCGATACGGTCAGTGCGGAAATTCTATTACAGAAAAAATTCTCTTCGTTGTTATCCAAGGAAAACTGGCTGAATATTATCGCCGGAACGGATTCTGGTTTGTTTCTCCGCTTGCTGATCGACAAACCCGCCCCAAATGGCTCTTTTTATATTTTCGTAGAACTGCCTGAGATTATCGATGCCATTGAGAAAAATCTGGATATAACCATTCCAGACCATATTTTTTTGTGCAAAATTGAAAACTGGAAAACTCAGATACCCAAGGAAACATTTGACAGCTATTTTTATTTAAGCCAGGTAAGCTATTCGGTATCCTTCGGTGTTGAAGACGCCTTTTATCATTCCTATATCGAATTCGGCAAAGAACTCCTACACCAGTACAAGCATGAGAAATGGCTGCACCACATAAGATTCAACTTCAAGGAGCACCAAAGTGTAATAATTAATAATATCGTTGAAAACTATGAACCTGCCGCGAAATATCTAAAAAANNAAAAAACACCGAAAAAACCTGATTGTGGTTTGTGTGTCACGAATTTGCCAACGACTGCTTGAGACAGAAATCACTCCCGACATCATCATCTCGATTGACCCTTTCCCACCTAACTTCTGGGTCAGCAAGGAAATGCTCGCCTTTGAAAAATCCAGTCTCTTCGTCAATGGTCATCATGTTAATCCAGCGCTGCTAGGTGCATGGTCGGGACGAAAAGTCTATATTGGCCAGCGCTACCCGTGGAAAGATGCGGATGAAGCTTTGAACTTCCAGCACAGTGGTCCAACGGTGACAAACGCCGCTTTGACAGTAGCAATAGAGACAGGTGTAAAACAAATAATCTTATTAGGCGTGGATCTATGTTACAGCGAAGAGGGATACACCCATGCACAAGGCACGATTGAGAGAAAGGCCGGACCCAGATTGACTTTTTCGGATATGGAGGTAACTACAAATTGCGGTGGCACAGCAGAGACAAGAAGCGAGTATTTTCAGTCAGGTCAAATGCTGGACAAACAAGCCGAAGCAGCAGGAAAAATCGGCTGCAGAATTGTCAATCCATCAAAAAACGCTATTCAGCTACCAAACATTCTATTTCTTGAAATAGAAAGCATTATCCCTGCACCTTTGGAACGGCCTGCTCAAGACATTATAAACGACCTGATACCTATCCCAAGTCAAAAAGACCGCATAAAAAACTGCGAAAAAACACTAAAAAAAATCAAAGCATTCCAACACCAGCTAAAAGAAGTCTCTAATCTTGCCCACGAGGCCATAAAATGTAATCAAGGATTATTCGGTCGCAATGGGATGACAGCTGACTTCAGTTATAAAACAAAAATGGACATAATTGAAAACAAACTATCTGAAAAATACAGCAACGCCTCCGATTTTATAAAAAAATTTGGCACGGATCGTTTTATAAAAATCATCAAACCAAACAAAAACCACCAGTGGGCTGACAATGAAATTGAGCAAGCCGGCGAAATATATTACCAATCTTATATTGATGTAAGCTCAACCCTGCAGGAAATCATAAAAAAGCTCATCACAAAAAACCTAATGAGAATGGAAGAGGAAAAACAAAACAGCAATCTTGATAAACTTCTACCGTATTGGCAGGAAAACCTCGATCACTTTCGCAGCCACTTCTGGTGTAACAACCACGACATCAATAATGCAAAATGCAGCCCTGAGACCAAAATACAGATATTGGACTACGATAAAATCATCGACAACATCGATAAACAGAATGACTCTCTGGACCCAAAATTATTTGGCTACAAACGGATAAATTCACAAGAGTTATTTGACGGTTTACTACGCGGCCACCAGGATGCGAAAGGCGTTTACGCCAGAGTAACAAAACACTTCAAAAACCGAAACATTGCCGGTTTAAAAAAGGTTGTTGCAGCCTTAAACATGGTGGAAAACGAAAACCTGATAGATGTAAAAAATTTGGCGAACGGCTATTTGGCGGAACTTAGTGCTGATTTGGACACCGCCCTGGAACACTACCAAAATATCAAGGCAGGCGCTATCATTCTGGACTCGCTGAAACGCATGTTAAATATCTACTTAGACAAGCAGCAATTTGAGCCTGCCACGCAGGTTCTAGCCAGTCTTGCGCAAGTGTCGCACATTTATCAACCGCTGTACGCCGACTTGCTCAAGATAACAGGTGAATATACAAAATCTCTCGACGTCTATTCCGCATATATTGAAAAACACCCTGATGACCTAGCCACCATGATGAAAATGGGTATTTTATGCCGGGAAATGGGGGCCGACGACGCCGCCGCCTGGGCGATACGCTACATCCTGGCCAAAGATCCGGATAATCAGGCGGCGAAAACCATGCTGATGGATATCGAGCGTAGCCTTGTGGCAAAACCCAATTAATCACGAGGCCACAAACAGTTTTTCCCGGTAGTACTGCAATTCTCGAATCGAGTCGCGAATATCATCCAGGGCGAGATGGGTGGATTTTTTCTCGAAGGCTGAATAGATTTCCGGATACCAGCGGCTGGCCAGTTCCTTGATCGTGCTGACATCCAGGTTGCGATAGTGAAAATAGCTCTCCAACTTTGGCATACAGCGCGCCAGAAATCTCCGATCCTGACAGATACTATTGCCACACATGGGTGACTTGCCACTGGGTACTAACTGCTGCAAAAACTCTATAGTGAGACTCTCGGCATCCAGTTCTGAAATAGTGCTGTTTTTTACCCGTTCAACCAGTCCGCTCTGACCATGCTGGCGCGTATTCCATTCGTCCATGGCACTCAATATGGAATCGGGCTGGTAAATCGCAAACACCGGTCCCTCTGCAAGGACGTTTAACTGACTGTCAGTGACAATGGTGGCAATCTCGATGATGCTGTCGTTTTGTGTGTCCAACCCGGTCATTTCCAGGTCGATCCAAATCAGATTGTTTTGATCCTGTGGCATACTTTAATCTTTCTTTGTCAGGGAAATCGGGTAAAATTATAACACGCTTGAAAACAGGCGACAGGGTAACCTGACTGCAACCCCACGACAGGCCGGTATTTTCCATGATTCTTTACACCATAGTATTTCTGATTGCCCTTGTGGGCATGTTGCTTACCAATAGCTGGTTATCCCTGCGCCAAATTCGGCATGTCAGGCTACATAGCAGCCAGGTACCTGAGGCTTTCAGCCAACACATACAAGTGGAAGAGCATCTTAAAGCCGCCGACTACACCCACGCCAAAACACAGTTTGGCCTCGTAGAGCTGTTTGTCAGTTCTGCACTCTTATTGGCCTGGACACTGGGCGGTGGTCTGGAAACGCTGGACCAGGCTTGGCGCCAATTGAATCTTTCCCCTCTATGGACTGGCGCGGCCTTTCTGATCAGCGCCCTGGCTCTGTTTCAACTGGTCGACCTGCCGATGGATCTTTATAGAACCTTTAAGCTGGAGCAGCGTTTTGGCTTCAATCGAACCAGCCTTTCCATCTATGCGGGTGATCAACTGAAATCCCTGCTTCTACTCGCCATTATAGGTATACCTATTGTTCTTTTGATTCTATGGATCATGTCTGCCATGGGGCAGTGGTGGTGGTTCTATGTCTGGTTAACCTGGATAAGCTTCACGCTGCTCATGCTCTGGGCCTACCCGGCGTTTATCGCCCCCTTGTTCAACAAATTCTCCCCGCTGACCGACAAGGGGCTGGAACAGCGCATCACCGCACTGCTCAACCGCTGCGGATTCACCAGCCAGGGCATCTACGTCATGGACGGATCGAAACGCTCCAGCCATGGCAATGCCTATTTCACCGGTTTGGGCAATAACAAACGTATCGTCTTTTACGATACTCTGTTAAAAGCCCTTTCTACCGAACAGATTGAGGCTGTGTTAGCCCACGAACTGGGGCACTTTAAACACAAACACATCCGCAAGCGTCTGATCAGTATGCAGGTCATCACCTTATTGTCCCTGGCACTACTAGGATGGTTGCTTCCTCAACCGGAATTCTACCGAGCCTTTGGCATGACCACTCCTTCGACCCACGCTGCCCTGGTACTGTTTATCCTGTTGTTTCCGGTATTCAGCTTCTTTGTCGAACCCATCAGCGCGAAGATTATGCGCAAACACGAATTTGAAGCGGACACTTTTGCCGCGCAACAGACCAACGCAACTGATTTGATCCAGGCATTAGTTCAGCTGTACAAGGAAAACGCCTCAACCCTGACACCCGACCCCCTCTATTCGGCATTTCATGACTCCCATCCGCCAGCCCCGGTGCGCATAGCGCATCTGCAGGGATTGGCCTAGGGTGAGTAATGAGATGATTTCGCCATTGTCTGCGCAACAGATACATCAGGCATTGGAGACTCTGCCCGAGTGGAAATTATCGTCGGACAAGATGTCCATACAACGCCATTGCCGGTGTCGGGACTATGAGACGGTAATCAGCCTGGTCAACGCCGTCGCCAATATTGCCCGAAGTCAGGACCACCACCCGGTTATGACGTTAGGTTACAACCACTGCACCATCAGCTATCAAACCCACAGCTTGAACGCCATCTCGCCACTGGATATCGCAGCGGCACAGTCGGTAGAACAAGTACTTTGCACAATAGAATCGTAGTCATGGCAAAGCGTCGCCTTACACAACAACAACGCCGACTCATAGCCCGCAAACAGGGGGAGACACGCGAACGGGCGCAGTCCGCCACGAATACACAACCCGGCGACGATGAGACAAGCGACACGCAAGATGAACAGAACGGGCTGGTTATCAGTCACTACGGACGCTATCTGGATGTGGAGAACGAAGCCGGTGAACTATACCGCTGCACCCTGCGCCAAAACCTGGAGCTGCCGGTCTGCGGTGATCGCGTCATCTTTCGTACTGGCGAAGAAAAAGCCGGTGTGGTCACAGCCCTCATGCCACGAAGCAATGAACTAATACGCTCAAGTGTTCACCGCCGTGAGAAACCTGCCGCCGCCAATATCGATCAAATGCTAGTAATAGCTGCGCCTCCTCCCCAATTCAGCCCCGGCCTGATCGACCGTTATCTGGTGGCCGCGCAAGCCATGCAGGTGGCGGCAATCATCGTGGTCAATAAATCGGATCTTTTGTCTGATACCGAAAAAGCGGACGTGGAACAGGAACTGGCCGTCTATCGGCGGATTGGCTATATCGCCCTCTATACCCATACCCGCTCCGAACAGGGTGTCAGTCCGCTTTTTTCCCTGATGGCCGACAAGAACTCCATACTGGTCGGCAGCTCCGGGGTGGGCAAGACCTCCCTGGTCAATCGCCTGCTGCCGGATCTGGCGCTGACCACCGGCGAGGTTTCCCACGCCACGGGTAAAGGGCGTCACACCACCACCGCAACGACGCTATACCATCTGCCCCACGGTGGAAATCTAATCGATTCGCCGGGTGTAAGAGAATTTGCCCTGTGGCATCTGCCCCTGGAGTCTATCGTAGCCGGTTTCCTGGAGTTTCAGCCCTTTTTGGGACAATGCCAATTCAACGACTGCCGTCACGATCAGGAACCGGGCTGTGCCTTGCGGGCGGCCGTCGATCAGGGTGAGATCACACAGCGCAGATTCGACAGTTTTCATCGAATCGTTAACACCTCGCGCATTGAGCAGTGACAAATTTCGCTTTTTTGCCATAATTGAAAAAATCTTTTTAACAGAACGACCTATACTCTGGTTAACCGGCACAGCGGGGTCCCGGACCACCGGCCGAATACCGAGTCAGGTAGCTGCAGGCAGGCCTGCATGTACCCACAAATTTTAAAACCAGGAGATTTTATCCATGAAGAAGCTACTCACCTTGGGTCTGGCCACTATGTTATGGACCGCTCAGGCCAATAGCGCAAATATCGATATCAACGACTTGATCTCTGCTGCCCAAGATCAGGCGCAATCCCAATTTAAAATGCTGTCGGAAGACCTGAGTTCCATGTTGAGCTACAAGGCCATAACCCCGGCGGAACCCCTGGGTATCCTGGGTATCGACCTGGGCATAGACTTCAGCTATACCGAACTGGCGAATCCCGAAGTATTGGAAAATGCCACCGGTGGAGACATCACTTTGAAAGGCATGCTGGTTCCCAAACTCCACGCCTTCAAAGGTCTGCCTTTCGGTCTGGACGTGGGCGCCGTCTATGCGGCCATCCCCACCACTGAAATCAAGTTCTGGGGCGCTGAATTGCGCTACGCCATACTCAGCGGCGGTATAGCCTTGCCCGCCGTAGCCGTGCGGCTGGCACACACCCAGTTGAACGGTGTACCGACCCTGGACTTCAGCAGTAACAGTTTGGATGTCTCTATCTCCAAGGGTTTTCTCATGTTTACCCCCTACGCGGGTATCGGCATGGTACGCAGCAACAGCAAGGCCAATATTGACGCAGGTCCCATTGAGTTAAAGGCTGAAGAGATCGATCAGATGAAAACCTTCGCAGGTCTGAATCTGAATCTGGGTCTGATGAATCTGGTCTATGAGTTCGACATGACAGGCGAGGCCCAGACCCACAGCATGAAGTTCGGATTCCGATTTTAAACAATGAGTTAGAAGTCAAAACGAAAACCCCGCCTAGGCGGGGTTTTTTTATGCGTAGTAGTCGATACCGACTATTTCCGTTTGGTGGGGTTCGTGGGCAAAACGTTCAGTCTCGGCATAGGCCATAACGGCCCGCTGTCCAAGGGGGGAATCGGCTATTGGCCAAACCCGGTGATACTGGTTTTTTCGCTGACCGGAGGTATGTTGCCATTGGGCAGATTCGACCGGCTTGACCGCCGGGGAGGACTTGCGGGGAACGAGGCGATTTTCAGGTGCCTCCTTGTGGTATTCCAGGTACTCTACCCGATGAACAGGTGCAGCTTGTTCCCCCTTACCCACACGGGATACTCCGGGTTTAACCGGATAGGTTTCCATAAGGCTGAATTGAGAAGAATGCGCCCCGGAAATTCGCATGGTTTTAAGCCCGCCCCCTCTTCGTGCCGTCACCAGGATATGCCCCGCCCCTGTGAGAAAACCATAGCATAAATTGTTTACCTCCGGGAGAAAAGCCCGTTACCCGTACCCGGTCCATACTATCTCCGTTAAAACTCCGCCCGATCCAGATTACGGGCTTTATCCAGTCCGATGGCGGAGTTCATATTGAGGATTCCGCGCATATTGGCCTCTGCCAGATTGGCCCCGCGCATGTCCGCGCCACTCAGATTACTGCCGCGAAAATCAGCTTGGCTGAAATCGACCATGGTCAGATTCGACTGCGTGAGATTTGCGCGGGTAAGACTGGCACCGCTTAAATCAGCCTGAGTCAGATCCGCTTCGCTCAGATTGGCATTGACCAGACTGGCCCATTTCAGATTGGCCCAGTTCATACGCGTCTGTTTCAGGTTCGCCAGGTAGAGATTGGCCTTGGACAGGTTGGCCTCATCCAACACCGCCCCGGTCAGATTGGCCTCACGTAAATCGGTCTTATAGAGATTGGCCTTGCGTAGTTGGCTATAGGTCAGGTCGGCCCGGACGAAGCTGGCCTTGCTCAGGTCTGCCTGTTCCAGATTGGAGTATTTCAACACCGCCCCTTCGAAACTGCTCAGACTGAGCTGGGCGGACGCCAGGTCGGCCTCCTCGATATTGGCCCGACTGAAATTAGCCCCGGTCAGATCGGCATTGATCATCTTCACCCCATGCAGTTTCAGGCCCGATAAATCAGCCCCGCGCATGACCGTATTGGAAAAATCGGCGCCACTGAGGTGGGCGTCGCGCAGGTAGACGTGGCTCAAATCCGCACGTCGGAACTGGGCGCTGGCCAGTTCTGTAGAAACCATGATTGTCTGGTAGAGAACAGCCTCGGTGAGATTGGCATTGGTCAANNCAGATCGGCCTCGCTTAGGTCGGCCCCGCTCAGATCACACCCCTCCAGATTGGCATCGCGCAAGTCGACGCCCACCAGATAGGCATCACGTAAATCGGCCTTTTTGAAATAGACTCCACGCAGATCCAGACCGACAAAATTGCGCTCAGCCAAATTGGGGCGGGCACTGACCGCAGCCGTCGACTCGGACAAAGCAATATTGACCTGGGCGATGGACAGCGGCTTCATATGTTTGGCCTTCAACGGCTGAGAGGTACAAGCCACCATCCAAGGTGCAAGCCCCAGGCAAAACATCAGCGAAACAAGTATGTTACGAATC